>CAZHHF010000019.1:3236-16326 GCA_964531905.1 uncultured Bacteroides sp. | reverse complement strand
ACACGTGCATACACCATTCCTTTGGCTCCGATCTGCGGACGCTTTACAAAGTCGGTAAGCTGGTCAAGTTGCTTGCGGGTATAACTTGCTGCACCTTTCGCACATATACCGCCGATATAGGCTGCGTTATCAAACACCGAGAATCCGTGACCTTTCAGAACATCCATCAGTTCAACGAATTCCATACCGAAACGAAGATCGGGTTTGTCGCTGCCATACTTTGTCATTGCTTCGATCCACGGCATGCGTATAAACGGCTCGTTAAGCTCAACACCACGCAGTTCCTTGAACAGGTGTTTTGCCATTCCTTCAAAAAGGTTGATGATGTCGTCCTGCTCAACGAAACTCATCTCGCAGTCGATCTGAGTGAATTCGGGCTGACGGTCGGCTCGCAGGTCCTCATCACGGAAACATTTCACTATCTGGAAATAACGGTCCATTCCCGAAACCATAAGGAGCTGTTTCAAAGTCTGGGGAGACTGTGGAAGAGCGTAGAACTGACCGCGGTTCATTCGCGAGGGAACAACAAAGTCACGCGCACCTTCGGGAGTGGAACCCACAAGCATCGGAGTCTCTATTTCGAGAAATCCCTTTGAGTCGAGATAACGTCGCACCTCCATTGTCATCCGGTGACGCAGCTCAAGATTACGGCGAACCGGTGAACGGCGCAGATCGAGATAACGGTATTTCATTCTAATGTCGTCACCACCGTCGGTATCATCCTCGATTGTGAACGGCGGTACTTCCGACGGATTAAGAACATTGAGCGATTCGGCGATTATTTCGATTTCACCGGTAGGTATATTTAGATTCTTGCTTGAACGTTCCGAAACCTTTCCGGTAATCTGAACAACGTATTCGCGTCCGAGATGATTAGCCTGCTCACAAAGCGCGGCATTGATCTCATTATTGAAAACGACCTGAGTGATTCCGTAACGGTCACGGACATCGACAAATGTCATACCTCCCATTTTGCGTACGCGCTGAACCCATCCTGCGATTGTTACGGTAGTTCCAGCATCGGCTATGCGGAGTTCTCCGCAAGTTTTCGTTCTGAACATAATATATTGTGTTATCTATTGATTTCTAATATACAATAAGCGCAAAGTTACATCAAATTTTGCATATTATCAGTAACTCTGCGCCTAAAATCTAAAAATCGCGATTTTATCTCTCGATTGGATTCGTTATGTTACATGCGTCGAGACCTGTCGACGGAAGATATTTTTCAGGAAAGGTACTGTTACTCTTGCTCAGAACGCCTGCTTTCTGCAGATAATCCTTAGGCGACAGAGCCAGAATCTTCACGATCTTCGGGAAATTCTTCACCGGTATATCAGTAAACTTATCGGGATATTTAATGAACAGGGTATCGTTCTCGATATTGTTTACGATTCCGTTAAAATGCCATGCCACATCATTATCGGCATCGGTGATCTCAAGCACAACGCCGGGGAGGCCGTTGAAATTACGGGGAGCGCCAACTCCGGGAAGATCGTTGGTGAACCATGCGGTCCACTGACGTCCGCCCTTCTCAAGAGTAGCTTTACGGCAGTTGTAATCACCGATCTTACGGGTCTCCGATGTCTGATTCCAATTGTTGTCACACTTTGAATCGTTAAGTTTGAACTCATCCGAAGCTATACGGTAAGTCTCTACCATCCGTCCCGTTGCAGGATAGAAGAAATAGTACGACGGAGTGAGATGATATGCAAGCGTCATATCGTAGGTTTTCCCATCGGGATGGGCAAGACGCCAGCGATGTTCGCCAATACTCTCATAACTCATGTCGAGTGTCACGTCTGGCGAAATAAGAACCACGCGATCCTCTTCATAAATCAGCTTCTTATCCTTATTATAATTATATTTCATGCGGTATCTTACGCCATACTGCGCGGTATCGGCATTGGCATAATATTCCTTAGCTTCCTCGGCACGCTTTGCTGCCGCTTCGTTGGCACGCTGATTGTTACCCGCATGCTGCTGATTCTGAGCGACAGCCGACAGAGTGACAAAAACGGTTGTCAGAAACAGAGATATTACTTTTTTCATTGCTCTTTTTCAGTTGATTAGTCGGTGAAACAATTCTTGATCAGGGAAACGGGAACAGTCTGCTTGAACGCCATCTGAAAATTGCGCGACTGCTGCGGGTCGCCGTAAAGCGAGAAAGTGGAGCTTACAAGTCCTACGAGATTTCCACATTCATCAAAGATCGGACCGCCGCTGGCACCTACACCATACTCGGCTGTGATCTCGGTCACATACTGGGTCTGTCCGTTTTTAGGGTTTGTCTTCTGAGTGCGGTTCGACACAATCCCCTCAGTAAAATGGAACATATATCCCGACGGATGTGAGAGACAGAACACCGTTTCACCCTGAACAGGATCGGAACCGATAGCAGCCGGAACAAGACGGCGATCACCTGTATCGACCTTTATTATTGAGAAATCGTTTATCGGATCAATATAGAGAACCCGCTGAAGAGGATAAACCGTTCCGTCACAATCCATCACGAAACGCATACGGTCGTTCGGAGCCTCGCACTGCATTGCGCCGGCAAGAACAACATCGGAAACCACATGATAGTTGGTCGCACAGATACCATCGGGAGTCAGAGCAACAGCCGAAGCATTTACATAAGCGGTATCTACTCCCAGAGCAGGAGCATATTCCATCTTGCCGAATACTAAGGAACTGTGCTTGCACTTGTCGTAAAGCTTGGTCGGATGAAGTTTCTTTGAATTAGGTTTTGTAAGGATGCTCTTGCTTGCGACTGGACCGTCGGTAAGATCGTCAATCACATGATGCTTGACTGAATCGATCTGGTGACCGGGATTCGCTTGCATATACGACCGCAACTGACCGGTCATGGCCGCTTTCATGGCATCGAAATCGGTAAACCCTGTCTGCGCCGAAGCTCCGAAAGCGATCAGACAGAAGAATAGCATAGAGAATAAATTTTTATTCATATCGTTGATTGATTGTTTTTATGCCGCAAATTTATAAAAAATTCGCGAGTGTGCAAAGAGCGTACGTCGGCGATAGCCGGTGCGCGGCGCCGTCAGGCACTTTGACATACCGCAAAGAGGCGCCGCCGGGCGCTTGACATACCGCTATTTGCAATAAACAGCGGGAAGACAACCTTATGAAAGCACATCTTCCCGCATTTATTAACCTGTTTGAATATCTACGTCACCCTCTCTATCGTAGGAAAGCTTGTAGATAATTAATTGAGCGCAGCTTATTGTTCGATATTTCCAAGGATACGGCCGGTAAACTGAATTTCAACCGGCGACATATTGCTCACGCGAGAGCGAAGGAACTTAGATGTCGCAGGATATGCCTTTTTATCCTGGATCAGACGCAACATGTTCATCACAAGAACAGTCTTATTCTTTGCATCAAGGTCATCGAAGCGTGAATCGCAGTATGCTATGAATTCACTGTCGTTGCTGTTGGCACGCTTTTCAACGAAGTCAAAAACAACATCATATTTCTTATCCTTGTTAAGACCGAGAGTATTGATCTCATTTTTCAGTTTGCCGAATTTATCCTTGTTGTATTTACCTTCGCGATACATGTAGCCCGAGAAATACTGAACGAGCTGATTATCGTAAAGCTGACCAAGACGGTCAATTACAGCACCGCGAACCGATTTATCGAATTTATCGCGGTTCTTAACCATGAAGCGTCCGCGGTCACTGTCGAGATCGATTGTATAGCGGGTGAAAATGAAACTGTTTTCTTCTTTAAGGCGGTCAGCATCACTGAGCGATTTATAATAATCCTCAACCGCTTTCATCGCTTCATCTTGCTTTTTAGCTTCGAGCAGACCCATCACATAGCCGTTGACAACATTCGGAGTGCGCTCGCCGGCGAGATAACGATCTCTGATTTTTCCGGGAGCCTGGTCGGGATCGAGAGCCGATTTCAGTTTCTCTACGAATTCATCGCCGGGACGATAACCGGTAACTTTTGTCACAAGATTTCCCTTGCCGTCTACAACAACGAAAGTCGGGAAAGCTGCCACACCGTATTTCTTTGAAAGGTCGGCACCTTCCTGCTCGGCATTCAGTTTGAGCGATACGAAATTCTCGTTCATATATTTACCTACGTTCTCCTGCGGGAAAACCTCATTAGCCATCTTACGGCAGGGACCGCACCAGTCGGTATAGAAGTCTACAAAAAGAAGTTTATTCTCTTTACGGGCTGCTTTAAGTCCCTCATCAAATGAAATATGACGGAAGTCGGTCTGAGCGAAACCTGTCAGGGCGACTGCACCCATCAAAAGGGAAACGATTGCTGATTTTTTCATGATTAGTTTATTATATATACTTTATAGGTAATTTATTCCTGAAAAATGCCCGGCTCCAGCATCCAATAGACTGAAGCCGAACATAATTCTTATGGAAAAGGGAATAAGTTTTTATTTAGCTTTCCAAACAACTGAAACGACTTTCATATCGGCTTCCCACACGATCTCCTGATCAATGATCTCAACTTTGTTCTGATCATTGGTGGTCTGCATCTTGTGGATTTTACCTACAGTACCGTCATAAGTTGCAACGATATATTCGCTTGTATTAGTTCTTGAAACATATTCAGGCTCAAGATAGGTGATCTCGGCTTCGAATTCCTTAGAAGCACCGCGTTTATTCACGTAGTCATACTGGTAAAGCGTGTTGCCTACAGTGTACAGAAGCGCCGATGCATTGGTTGCGAAGTAGAAGTGAGTGGCATTTTCAATATTAGGTACACCGGCCAGGTCTACTTCATAATATGCTGTCTGCATCGTAGGAGCGATACCTTGATATGTATTGGTTGCCTGTGTTGATATGCTCTGACGGAAACGGTAAACGTAATACTTGCCCTGATCATCTTTCATGAGCGCATTAGAGAATCCGTTCACCGAAGAATAGTCGTTCTCACCGTAAACAATAGTTCTGTGATAACCTTTGTTATTGAATTTCATAACGTTATCATAAGAAGTATCGTTGAACGTATGGCAACAGGTCGGGATAACGGCTACCGGAGTTCCTGAAGCTGCGTAAACAAAACATTCATTATCAAGGTCATAGATAATGGGAACCCAGTTCATGTTGATCGGGGTCATGTGACCTACGCGACAGAATACATATGGATAGAAACGGAATGTAACATCCGATCCGTGTACATAACGGTTAAACGGCTCGGTGAAGTACACACCGCTGCTGAACGGGCCGGCAAACGCGAGATCCTCCGTCATATAACAACGGTGGCAGGTAGAACGGAATGTCGGGGCCGAAAGCGGATAAACATGTTTCATCTTCATCGGATTCTTGTGAGGAACAAGAGTTTCGAGAAGGCTGAGCTTATTGAACTCACCTACCATTTCAAATGTCTCACCCCATGTAAGCTGATAAGTTTCATCCTCGGTTGTGAGATAGAAGAACGGCTGACGCATTTCGCCCGAGAAGTCGAGACGAACCGGTTTGCGGAGCTGGAACTCGGTATTGTCAAACACATCCTTGATGTAAGCGGTGTCACGGCCGGGAACCATACTGATCATGTCGAGTGCTGCGAGATCGCTGCCTGTACGCTGTCCCAGCACAAGGAAACCGCGAGTATAAGGCGACGCCGCCTTTACCTTAGTTCTTCGGGTTGTCTCAAGACCGGTCGAATTATCCTTAACAACGAAGTAAAGAGTGTGTTCACCCGGTTCGAGATCGGCTTTCCACACGAGATCCTTCTCTGTTGAGATAACATCGTGGTTATGCTGTGAGTTACGGCAGAAATACCATTGATACTCATAATCGCTGCAATCAGTACCGTTGATTGTTCCTTCGATCTGAGGATAAATGCGTATCGTGTCGTAGTAGGCAAGAACCTGATAACCGGGATCGACGCCCTTGATACTGTCGATTGTGATCTTATTGAGGTCGGTATATGTGTAATTACCCTCATCCTTCACACACGCGCTGAGAACAGCGAGCGCGGCAAGGGGTAACATTAATAACTTTTTCATAATTCTTCAGTTTTAAATGATTTCATAAATGGATATTGTGAAAATATCACACGTCAACCATCTCATCGGGGTTGGTATCATCTCTCCAGAGAAGAATATCGCTTTCTACCCACATCATGGTGCCGTCGGGGTCGATTACCCAGTACTCGCGTCCCTTGTTGTACTGTTCCAGGAGATAGCGGGCCATCAGGTTTATAACCGTGTTATAACCGAAGTTATCCCACATCTTGGCCGAGTTGAAGGTAGCCACATTCCAGCCGAGAGGCTCCACGAGATCAAGAGCGATACGGAACTTCTTCTCGGAATAGGTTCCGAGTTTGATTTCATTCCAACGCTCTGGCTTCACGAGGAAGTCATTGAAAAAGATATTATGGATCGATGCATCGTAATTCATTCCATAGTCGGTGTAAAGCGTACTGCCGTTCACACGCAGAGGCATCTCACCGATACCTTTCTCCGTGTCAAAGGGAATAACGAAATGTTCACCGGGAACAAGTCTCAACTGCAACTGTGCGTTGACTTCGGCAAGACGATCGGTCTTGTGGATAAGCACATGCAGACGGGTACTGTTCTGACCTGCCAGAATAACAAGATTCGGATTCAGGATCTCATACTCTTCACCTTCGATAGCGGTCGTGCTGTCAGGAACGATTTCTACTGAGAACGGACGGTCATAATCATAGATATTACCCATGATTGCGATCTTGATTGACACAACCGAATCGACGCTCTCCATATTACCGAACTCAACGAGCGAATAGTTCTGGCGGGCAAGGTGGAGGGAGTCATACCAGTTAAGTCCCCATTGCTGGTCGAAATAGATGGCATCCTCACCCGAATAAAAATCCAGATCATGTTTCTCACAGCTGTTGAACACTGGAACAGCCATAAGAAGAAGTATGATGTATATTAACTTTTTCATTGCTTGAATTTATTAGAGATTTTCATTGGTTACACGCTGCGACATTTCCGATTCAGGAATAGGCCACACGTAGTTGGACAGATTCATTTCGAATGTATGAGTTCCAAGACGGTCGATCGGACGGCGTTCGGCACGACGCTTGTAGAAGTAGAAGAGCTGTCCTTCGCCGATGACTTCACGGGCCAATTCGAAAGTCAGGTGTTTATCGAAGTCTCCTGTAGAAGGAAGGTCGGGACACTGACGGTGAGAACGAACCGCATTGATCAGCTGATATGCTTCCTCACGGTCATTGGTCGATTCAGCCGCGATAAAGTAGATCTCGCTCAGACGGAGCATCGAAACCATATAGCGGTTGGTCGAAGGAATACCTGCGTTGAAGCCCGATTCAAAGTCCTGATACTTCTTGCAGTAGTACGATGATTTAACATCGGTTCCGGCTTCCTGAGCTGCATCGATTTCTGCCTGTGTCGGCTCGAGGAATTCCCAATGATACATCTTGCGGAAGTCATTATCATGATCATAGAAAGCGGCTACTTTCGAGTCATTGACAAACTCACCGTAGAATGTAAGACGTTTCGACAGGTTCACGCTCGAGTTAAACAGGTTGTTGAACAGGTTGGCACGTGAAGAGTTGTAGATGGCAAACATAATCTCGCTCGAGAAAATCAAGTCGGGACGTTTCTCCATTTCAACCTCACCTTTGGTTGTCCACGGGAAAACTGTGAGCTTCTTGGTGGTGATCTTATCGATGATCTCCTCTTTTGCTATGCGGTAGGCATTGGCGCGGTCGCCGATCCACAGATAAACTCGGGCAAGCAGACCCTGAGCCGCATAATAATTGAGTCGAAGCTGACGGAACGACATATCGTAATCCGACACACCATTATCCTCGGTCACCGTATTCTTGGTTCCTTCGGTGATGATAGGATCCGATTCCTTAAGCAACGCGATCGCTTCATTAAGGTCGGCGATGATTCGATCGACAACTTCCCTATGGGGAAGCATCGGCAGAATCTCACGCTTCGGAGAATCCTGATAAGGAATCGCGGTCGCCTCGGGATTCTGCGAGTAAATTGATCCGTGACGGCGAAGGATATCGAAATGAAGCATGGCGCGTAATGCGAGAGCCTCACCGCGGAGCAAACAGAACTGCTCATGAGTGAGCGGAGTTTCAGCCTCATTCTCAAGGTGACTCAGAACAACGTTGTCATTTGCTATCAACTCATAACCTTTGTTCCAGAGACTGCTGTTCTTTTCCTCTACATCGATATCGTTATACTTGTACGACACATATTCTTTAAAGACATGACCGTCGTTCTCAAGCACATTGTAATATTGAGCCATCACATCGATCACACCCATCGTAAAATCTGGAGTATAGTAGCTGTTCATACCTATATAGACACCGTTGATTGCCGAAACGTATCCATAGTAGTTACTGAATAGCACACTTTCCATAATTTTATCCTCCATTTTCACTTCAAGCCAATCCGAGCATGAAGAGAAGCTCATGGAGAACAGCGTAGCAGCTGCTACTGCTTTTATTTTATTGATATATTTCATAATAGATCAGTCTTAAAGGGTTAGAAACTGAGTCCGAACGACAGTGAGAATGAACGCTGGAACGGATAGCTTGTACCACGTTCTTCCTTAATGTTCGAGATACGGAAAATATCATTCATGTAGAAACGTACATCGAATGAATTTGCACGTATATAGTTGAGGAACTTCGCTGTCGACGTACGGTAACCGAAGTTGATTGACGTACATCTGAATGTGTTTTCTGTTGCAAGGAAACGGGTGGTGATATGCGATGTACTGGTATCGTCGATACGTTTGTACTTGGCGATATCGCCCGGTTTCTGCCAACGGTCGGTCAACGCGCGAACGTCCTGATTATATTTTCGTTTATAAGAAGAAATATTTTCAACTTTATCCATCAATGTACTCAACTTAACATCTGCACCTAAGTTGAGAGAGAACGATGCTGCAAACACGAAACCGTGATACATGAACGAAGTAGAGAGGTTACCGATCAGATCAGGATTGGAATCACCTACCAGAACTTCATCGTCGGCATTCCATTCGTAGGTCGGCTTACCATCTTTTGTCAGGAACACCTCGTTACCTGTAGCGGGGTCGATACCGAGTGAACGAACCGCATACAAACCTGAGATACTACCGCCGTCAAACATTCGGAGAAGCGATGACGATGCACGGCCTTCTTCATTGAAGCGTTCGAGAACATTGCCGATACCGTAATATTTAGTGGTATAATGGTTGAAGTTTCCACTTACATACCAGTTGAACTGAGGCTTACGGATGATATAGACCGTTGCCGACGCTGTGATTGAACGGTTATCGGTTCCTCCGATATTCATCGGGGCCTGTGACACACCGGTTGAACCCGGGAGAGAAATACGAACGAGCTGCGGGTCTGACTTTCTTATCTGATAGTCGGCATTCAACGACAGACGGTTGTTAAACAATGTCGCTGTAACACCCCAGTTATAAGTCTTGGTCTTCTGCCATCTCAAACCGTTGTTACCCCACTGCTGGATGAATGCTGCGAGACCGAACGGGTTACTGTAGCTTGTCAGATAGTGGTAGATCGAAGAAGCAAGCTTGGCATCATAGTTCTGGTTACCGGGGTTACCGTATGAGAACTTGAGCTTGAGGAAGCTTACGGTTTTGCTATCATCGAACCAGCTTTCGTTGTGGACGTTCCAACCCACTCCGACCGACCATGTCGGGGTGAAAGGATTGTCGATACCGAACTGTGACGCACCGTTGTACGAGAAGTTGAAGTCGGCAAGATATTTCATCTTGAAAGCGTAGTTCACGTTACCGTAGTAACTTGCGCTTCGGCTCTTCGTATCGGTTGATGATGGTTTACCGCCATCAGGATAACCGTTTGAGAAGTTCGGGTTCCAGAAAGTTCCGTCGGTATAACCCTGAGCCATAAAGCCGTAGGTACGGGTGCTGTTCTGAGAGAACTGAAGACCGGCTACCGCATTGACCGTATGCAGACCGAAGGAAGCACCGTAACTACCGTTAAGACGGCCCGAATAGCTCGTCATTGTTGAGTTATTGTTTGAATAGGTACCTCTCTTCAGCGCATCGAGATTCACCTGAGAAGTTTCGTTTGGCGAAACAAACGCCTCGGAAGTTGTCTTCGACAGCTGATACTGGAAGTTACCGCGTAAACGCAACTGACGGGTAGCGCGCCATTCAAACTGGAAGTTATCGATAATTGAAGTAGCCTGAGTCTTGCGGAACGAATTCTGCTGCATATCCCACACCGGGTTATATACTATGATCGCTTCGGCATTCTCCGTACTCTTGAACACATATTTCGGTGCCTGGCCATTTGCAGCATACTTTCCATAGAACGGGTTCATTTCCGAGAAACGGCTGAACGCTACAGTCTCGTTATCCGATGTTGTGCTGGCGATTGTGGTCTGGTTGGTGAAGTTGAAGTTATCGACACGGTAGGTAAGATTGATGTTACCGTTGATAACGTTACGGTCCGACCCCTTCATTACACCTTCCGTATTATTGTAGGAAAGACCTGCACCATAACGGAACGACTGGTCACCACCTTGTATATATAGGTTGTGAGTCTGGGTCAGTGCGGTGCGGAGAGGCTCCGACATCCAGTAGGTGTTATAACCCGACTTCACAAGACGAAGGCGTTCGAAATAGAGCGATCGGTTATCTTCCGACATCGGAAGACCGTCGGGACCTACAACACCGTACTCACCTGCCAGAAGCTCGTACTGAAGTTTCTGGGAAGCATTCATCAGGTTGAAGTCGTGAAGATCGGCCCATGCGAGCTGAAGCGAACCGTTGTAGCTCAGAGTCAGTCGGCCGGCTTCAGGTTTCTTGGTCTCTACAACGATCACACCGTTGGCTGCCTTTGAACCGTAGATCGCAGTCGCCGAAGCATCCTTAAGGATCGAGATCGATTCCACACGGTCCATGTTAAGGTCATTGATCGCCTGAAGTGTACTCTCGAAACCGTCAAGAATAAAGAGCGGCTGGTTAGGGTCGGTCTCATATTCCTGAGCGAGAGTCTGAGGATTCATCTTACCGTTGATCGTAATCTCCGGCATGGTGTTAGGGTCAGAACCCATGAGGTTATTGTCGGGAATGATGACCGATGCATCAAGTGCCGACAGGCTCTTAAGAATGTTGGTCGTACCAACCATCTTAAGGTCATCTTTACTGAAGGTTGACACAGAACCGGTGAAGCTCTCGATATTACGGGTATAAATACCGTTTACTACTGTTTCTTTCAGTGTGGTTGCATCTGGCTCAAGACGAATGGTCAGCGGCTTGTTTGCCGTCACGCGGACTTCCTGCGGCTTCATACCGATGTAATTGAACTGAAGAATCACGTTTGATGTCTTATTATAAGGCAACGTGAACTTACCGTCGGCATCGGTTGCGACTCCAACACCTTTTGCATTCTTTACACGGACGGTTACACCGGGAAGCGGTTCACCCTCGTCATCGATAACAACACCTCTGTATACTGTGTTTCCGCTTGTCCCCGTACGCTGTCTCGACGCGCGGGTCTGAGCCTCCATCTCAACAGGCATAACAGCCATTCCGCCCATTATAAGCGAAAGACCGACTATCCCTATTTTCAATGAGGAACAGAACGGAAGCAAATGCATTACTTTTCTCCCTTTTTCCATTGATTGTTGTTAATTAAAATGTGATTATTGATATTGACTATTAATTTAAATACATCTTCCGGTTGAAGGCTCTATTTTTTCGAACTAAACCAACACGGTTTACACGGAAGACGACAAGAACAAAATATTATTGTGTAGATTTCGTGGAAAGAACAAAAAGATTTAAAATTCTCCAATTCTGAATCCTTCTGCTTTCAGGGTTTCAAAACACTGAACAAAATGATCTACTTTCAATTTTTATTAATATTTCAAGTTGAGCAAATTATTCAATTTGCAAATGTAATATTTTATTAGAAAACGGCAAGTATAAAACGGCATTTTTATCCGTATTTAACTCTCATTAACCATAAATTCACTATTTTGATAATATTTTTTAACTTACAGATTTATCCCTGTTGAATGTAGCACAAAAAACGCGCCTCCGGGGAAGACGTGTTCTGCATATTTTATCTACAATATGAATTATTATGTAGAAAATATTCAATTTATACTATTATTCGCCTGCGAATATCGAACGTAGACGGTCTACAAACGATGGTTCGCTCGCCTTTACATGCACATTCACATCAGCACTTTTCTTTCCAAGAAAAATTATTGAAGAATGAAGCACGATTCCCACCGTCTCCTCAAAGTCCACTATACCGTAAATCCTGTCAAGAGGAATTTTATGGAATGGTGAGTAGGCATCCACACTATTTATTATCAAATCGTTGCCGTCGATTTCGACACAATGCGCCGGATGAATCCCTTCGAAAAGGAGTATTATATCAAGACAGTCGGGCGACTCGGGAAGTTTACCATACTGCTTGTAAACCGATTCAATTGCTTTTTTAGAAATCATTGTTTAACGTATTTGAGATAGTGTGACGAATATGCTTATTATGTTATTATGACACTAAAACTACAGAGACCATCAAAATGTTCAGCAAAATCAATATTGTAACACATTTGTCACCATTTCTTTCTATACAAGAAAAAGCCCGCCGTTCTGCAACAGCGGGCTTCATATTGATTATGCGTACTCTAACTATGCGATTTACTTAACGATTACCTTAGTAACTTTATCGCCCTGACGGGTGATGTAGAGTCCGGGAACAAGATCGGTTGCATTTACGCGTACACCCTGAATATTGAAGTATTCAACTTTCTGAGCATCTTCCGAAGCTATTGATGCGATACCTGCGACTTTATCGGTAGTGAAAGTAACCTTGATCGGAGTTTCATTATCCTCTAACTTCCACAGAACGTCGATATCCATGCTAACGATACCATCTTCTGTGATTGTTCCGTTTACATCAACGTCTGCGATGATCTGACCTTCGAGAAGTGCCATGTTATCTACATGACCTTTATAGGTGGTGACACCGTTTTCGGTTGTCATCTCTACATTCTCAACCTCGATATCGCCGAGGGTCTGAGGACCGTCACCGAGATCGATAGCGAAGTCAGGGAGAAGGAAGG
>CAZHHF010000019.1:0-3136 GCA_964531905.1 uncultured Bacteroides sp. | reverse complement strand
TGCATTTGTCATCAGATACCTGAGTGATCTCGATCTTCGCTGCCTGGTTCTCAACGATGTTGTCGTTGAGCATATTGATTGTCAGGTAACCCTGATATTCTACCGGTTCTACGGGAGCAACGAAAGTGAAATTGTATACGTGCTGTTTTTCACCGTCGCTGTCACCGTCAACATTGCTTACGGTAACGGTAGCTTTGTTATTCTCCGCATCGAGAGCGAGTTCAGCAGTAGCCGACTGACCGAGAAGCTCATATACGAAATCTTCAGCAGCAGGAAGCTGACCGGCAATCTCATAATCATATTTACCATCCTCGAGTTCAACAGGAGTTCCTGCGATCGAAAGCGATTTCAAACGTGAATAATACACGAAACGAACATCATCTATAGTCAATGCATTCCCTTTCTTCACAGCCGATGCGCCTCCGAAATAATCTCCGGCGGCGATAATCACATTACACATTGAAGGAGTCGCATTTGACTTGTATTCGATCGGCTGTTCAAACAAAGTCCATTCAGCAGCATCTTCAGTGATATTTGTATTCAACAAAGCAATCAGCTCAGCATCATCACTTTTTTCTACTGCACCACCTTGATCGGTACTCATCCCGAGAATACTTCTGTCTCGGTTTACCATATCAACCTTTGTTCTCTTATCCGAAGATGCACTAAAAGTAACTTTAATATCTCCCGGAACACTCTTTTGAGTCCAGGTACCTTTCCATAAATATGCTACGATTGTACTTATTGCATTAGGATCGCCACACTGGCGCATATAATAAAACGACAACGCGTCTGGACGGCTGTTAAATTCAATTCCACCGAACACTCCACCATCACTATTCTTTACCGTTGTAAAAACTGCCAATGAGGTTGACCATGTTGTGCCTAAAGTTATATATCCTGGGACGATCTGACTCGACATTAGAGGATTAGACTCATTTGTAAGCTTCACTGCTAATGATGAGCCATTATAACCGCCCTCTACTTTTTGACCTACCTCAGTCGCACCGGTACCATCGCTACCGATTACATGAGAAATTGTCCATGAAGCCGGAGTAACACCTTTTGTTTTAGTATTATTAGAACTTGTCCAGGGAGTACAATTTCCCCATTCTTCCTCAAATCCCCCGTTCGGTAACTGCTGGGCGTTAACCGATAAGGCTACAGCAGCCATTGCAACCGTATTTCCTAAAATTTTGTAAAATTTCTTCATAAATAAATTGATTTATTCGAGTCTCAAAATTCGCGGCAAAGTTACTCATTTTATTGTATATCAATATACTTATTTCTAAAAAATCAGTAAAATTGAACAACTTTTTCTACTCAACAACTATTTTTTCATTATTCCGAATTATCAGCTAACTTTGCTACTGCATTTAATTTACCATCCGTCAATGACACCATTGAACCTACCTGAAGCCGACATTAAAATTACTCGCGAAGCCGACAATTCACTACGCATTTTCGACCGGTTGCGCCGTAAATCAGTAGCCCTTACACCCGAAGAATGGGTCCGGCAGAACTTTGTGGCCTACATGATCGATTCACTCGGCTACCCGGCAGGACTGATGGGAAATGAAATCTCGATAACACTCAACGGCACATCCCGCCGGTGCGACACCGTAGTCTTCGACCGCAAAGGATCGCCATGCATGATTGTGGAATACAAAGCCCCCGACATCAAGATATCACAAAAAACGTTCGATCAGATATTTAGATACAACATGGTGCTTCGCGCACGATACCTCGTGGTGAGCAACGGACTCAATCACTATTGCTGTGAAATAAATTACGACACGAAAACTTACCGCTTCATTGACGGGATGCCACCCGCCGCAATCTGGTTCGAATAATCAGATAATCTCACTCGAAGACAGAACAAATATTCACCCTAATCAGTTGATTATCAATAAACTGTAGGGCTGCTTCGTGGAGCAGCCGGGTCCAATTGACTTATTTAATCCGCATTGCCCCACGTCGAAGCGATCTCAGAGCCGGATAGCCTACAATAATTGCCGCCACCGCCGGCACCCACCATCCCGCGATTGACGACATCATCAGTGCGCCCACGGAAACAGCCGTTGCACCTCCTGCAAGAATCAGAGTCCTGCCATACAGCCGGTTGCCGTATCTGAAAAAGTAAACGCAGCCAACCATCAAGGTATAAACAACATACCATAAACAATAGGCGTAACCCATTCCGGCTATCCCCCACCGTGAGAACGCCAATACGTTGACCCCTAAATAAACCACCGAACTCAAAACCTCGGTAATTATATAGATCCGGCCGTCGCCACGCGCTAAAATAACGTAAGCCAGACACCATGAGACGAACCTGAAAAGCGTCCCTATTATCGCCCACTCTATAAACGGAATAATAACCTCGAACGCCGGTGAATACAGAACCGCAACAATCAGTTTATCAGCTGCTATAAACAGCAACACCACCGGAAGAAGGATCTTAAGGCCCACACTTATCTCGGTCGACACGTGACGGTCGGTTTCCTGGCGGTCATTCACTATACGGGCGAGCCGCGGATAATATTCCGTTGCAACCGCTCCTAATATAAGCCCTACATATCGGTTCACAAGTGTAAAACCGGCATTGAAAAATCCCACATTCTCCGTCGACGAATTTTCATTCAGCCATGCGATAAACAGATAACTCGCCGCAAACGCGCTGAACGACGAAATCGTCATATACATCCCGAGTTTTAAAAAACCGGCTCCCTCGCGGATTGTATCCTTTAAATCGGGGCGTTGACCGGCAACAGCTGTCTTTACTCTGTGGAAGTACGCGAACAGAGCCGTTGTCAAGGCATATACCATTATCGAAGGTACAACACTGTTTATCCTCCAGTAATAAAACATCGGAACCGACAGAGCAAATCCCCCGATAGCGCCCAACAGCTGTGTGCGTGCAAGTTTATTCCACTGCTCAAGACCCTGCATCACTGCCGAATAGCCATTCTGAATCGCCAGCAGGAACACCGCTACCGACAGAATCCTGTAGGCCCACGTGAACTCTTCATTACCGAATGACATGCGGCTCAGCAGCGGAGCTAAGAAAAACATCACGAGCATACCCACCACGCCGAGCAGCCAGCCCCATCTCACAACAATCATCGCCACTCTC
>CAZHHF010000018.1:15276-17495 GCA_964531905.1 uncultured Bacteroides sp. | reverse complement strand
AGAATTGTTTCGATATGGGTAAACGATTGGTGGAGAAGGCGATATCGCTCAATAATGCTTGAGCAACTCAATGGATTGAGGATACTCTACATGAAGCAATGACTGTTTTCGGGTGTGTAATAATAGGTCATTAGTGGCATTGCATCAGACCAATCCAGACAAACCTTAAAGGAGCTGAATCAAAATGTTTAATTCTGATTCAACTCCTTTTTATGAAGTTACGCGAAAGCTTTAGTTCATACCGGTAATTTCATCACTTTACCGCACAGTTGGAGATGATTATTTCCGGAATCTCGGTATTATCCTTCGTTCCGCTGAATCTTTCAGATCCAACACCTATGGCATAGACGGGAACCGGATTGGCCGAGTGACTGCGGGTTGTGAAATGGGTTCCAATGCGATAGTTCATGACATTGAAAACTTCTACCACAAATTCGTTGAACGAGTTATAAAGTCCTTTCTGATCTTTGGAAGCATTCATGACGAATGTCTTGTCGTAGGCTTTCTTTATTGCTTTTTCCTGGTCTTTATTAACCTTGATGTTTTTCCAAAGACCGAGGCGTTTTGTCAGAAACTTTTTCATTTCACCCCATGATGGCGCATTGTGATCTTTAGCCATCTGCTTGCACATATCAGAGAGTGCGTCCTTGCTTATGCGTTGATAATAAATATTGGACAGGTCGACTTTGCCGTTCAATGCCAATCCACCGGTGTCGTGGTCAGCAGTAACAACAATAAGTGTCTCATCGGGATGGGCGAGATAGAAATCGTAAGCGACTTTTATAGCATCCTGAAATGCAATGATTTCCTTGATAACGGTACCTCCGTCGTTAGCATGTGCAGCATGGTCGATGTTACCGCCTTCGACCATCAGGAAGAAACGGTCGGGAGTCTTTTTCTCAAGAAATGAGAGAGCCATCGTTGTCATATCGGCGAGTTTAAGGGCATCGGGAATGGAATCGATAGTATAGCCGATATCTCCATTTCCCTGAGGGCTGAGCAGGAGAATCTTGTCGATATCATCGGCAACAGGTGTTGTTGTAGACGTGAGAGTCGCATAGCCGTTCTTCTTGAATTCTATGAGGTTGAGTCCTTCGGTTTTGGATGTACCTTTAAGATTGGCTCCTCCTATGAAATCAAATCCTGAGTGCGCTCCATCGTAGTCGATCTCGGCCGACATGCCACGGTCGATTCTGTGGGCATAAAATGCAGCTGGGGTAGCATCGTCGGCCGATACAGATGTAATGACACCGACACCCCAGCCTTGTTTCTTGAGCCGGCTTGCGATAGATTCAAAAGGTGTGATGGAATCAGGCGCAAGGCCCACCATACCGTTCTTTGTCTTATGACCTGTGGCGAGTGCTGTACCGGCAGCAGCAGAATCAGTCACGGGTGCGTTTGCCGAGTAGGTCGTTGCCACACCCATATATGGGAACTGCTGCATGAGCAGGGGATCATTGACCCCTCTGACCATACGATTGTAATATTGCGCGGCGTTGACGTGACCCAGTCCCATACCGTCGCCGATGAAATAAAAAACATATTTCGCTTCCTTTGCATCAATATTGAAATTTATGGAAAGGAGAGCAAGCAGCATTATGATGAAATTTTTCCTCATATCTATTTATTTAGTTTTGAGTTCGGATGCGTATTTGCCTACAATCTTCAGATAGCAGTCGCTGCCTAATCCTTTTTCTACCGGCACGAATGAAGTGCCTTTTTCAGCAACGGGAACAACCTCGGCACACTTGAATATCGCAGTGCCTTCGTCAATTTCATCGAACATGGCCACATATATCATATCGGCACCAGCCTCCTTGATACAGTAGTCGAGCTGAGAGCGCAAGAAATCGCCTTTTTTGCGATCGATCGACACTGTGTCGGGGCCTTTCATGTTTTTCCATGTGAAGCCGGGGAATACGAGTGGCGCATAATCAACTCCGGCCTGCTGACACCATTGGATATCTTCTTTTATGAGATTATGGTAACGCGGATAGGATTTGCTGTCGTAACGTCCTACAAACCAGGGCATGATAACGTCGCATCGTCGTGCTATTTCATGCAGCATCGGATCATCGGTCGTGTCACCGTTGAGTTCCCGCCAATGGGTAGGTACACCAAGCATCACACTGAATCCACGTTCTTTAAGTCCGTCAACGATTTTCGCTACATCCTTGAGTCCATATTTGCGGTTGTCGTCAAATCCGGCACCCCAGACG
>CAZHHF010000018.1:0-15266 GCA_964531905.1 uncultured Bacteroides sp. | reverse complement strand
CGTCCATTGTGTTGCAAATAGGCGTTATTGAGCGAGGCGTTGAATACACCGTTACGGCGCAGACTGTCAACATCGTCTAAAACGCGTTGGGAATCATGGGATTTCATTCCGCTTAGGTCGTACATTACGGCAATTGCACGTCCGTTACGGTTGGCGGCATTCACAGCGTTGGCAAGAACGTTGTTGAAATGTTTGCGTCCGCTGCTATTTTTGATTTCCACAACAAAGCGTTGCATGAAAACACCATCGAGTCCATAATCTTTCATCCACTTGAAATGAAGGTCGGTGGTGGAAGGGTCGGCCGAGCTGAAAACTTTGGCGGGTGTTCCGTCGGGCATCTTGAACGCGGTTTCGTAAGATAATGGATATTCGCTCATGTCGGGCCACATATCGATTGTGGCTGATCCGGGTTCAAAGCGTCCGTCTTTTCCTTTATAATGATAGAATCCGCGTTTTTCGCCGTCATTTTCGGCATTGAACCAACCTTGATATCCGGCCATGACAAGTCCTTTATAAGATGGGTGGGCAGGAACAGTGTCGCAGGTTTCCAAGCGCCATGCGGGAACATAGGCTACGTCAATCGCATCGGGGTCGACAGCCACGAGGTTGACTCCCGATACGCCTTTACCCAATGGTCGGCCAATTGCACCGGCAGTATACATTTTCAGTTTGCCGGCGCTTCCTGCGGCAGTGTTATGATGATGGCCTGTAAGGAGGACATCAACATCATGGCGGGTGAGGAGATCAATGTATTTTTCACGCGCGGTTGTGCTGAGGTTGGAATACTTTTCTTCCTCGTTTCTTTTTTTAATATAGAGAGGATGGTGCATGAAAACAAACTTGTGGCGGGCATCGGCGTTGTCGGTAAGTTGCTTTTCAAGCCATTCGAACTGTTCGTTCTCTTTTGCGGTATCACCGTTCTTTATTACATTGGAATCGATACCGATGAAGTGGTCTCCATTGTAAGTAAAGCAGAAGCGGGTATCGCCATAGTTGCGTTTATATGCCTCATAAGCTTTGTCGGACGGATGGTTACCTATGTCGTGGTTACCAGGTAGAAGATAGACTTTGACACGCGGATCGAAGCGGCTCATGGCTTTCTTAAAAGCGTTGATCTGTTTCGAATTCGTCGACTGGTTGGCATAGTCACCAGTGAAGATTACGAACGGCGGCAGGACACGGTTGACATAATTGACAAGAGAGTCCATGCGTGCATCTTCGCGTTCCCATGTAGCGTCTTTATCAAAGAACCCGTATTGTGGATCGGTGGCATGCACGAACATATACTCCGATGCCATCGAAATTGGGGATGCCATAAGCATCCCCAAAACTATTGATGATATGAAACCAATCTTCATTATTTCTTGAATTGCTGACGTGTAACTTCAAGGAATTTACCTCCATTTTCTTCGGTAGGTTCAAGGTTGGTGCCTTTCTGGTAGTTGTTCCATGAGTTTACAAGAATAATGTCACGTTTGCCGATATTGCGCTTTGCTACGTTGCAGAAATCGATATAGTCGGATGTATCGCCTTTCTGACCAAACTCATAGTAATAGCTTGAGCTTGAGTTTACGCGATCGCTGTAAGAGGGGAATACGCACGGGATAAAGTCGGTGTTATATCCGGCGATGGATGTTCTCCAGTTAGTCCAGTTAAGATCGATAAAGCTGAAGAAAGCATAATAGCGGTCATAGACATTGGTCTTCCAGTCATTGAGTGTAACACCGTCGAATGATTCTATCTGATGTGCCTGATAGTTGGCAGGGGCAGCCCAACCGGTAGTGAACTCACCAATAAAGTAGGGAGTGTAACCGCCTTCGCTACATGTAGCTCTCACAGCGGGCATAACCTTGCTGTAGTCGATACTTGTGGCAGCTGAAGAAGAGAGATTGGACGGTGTGATAAGGATTACGGGAGTACCGTCGGGGAGTTTGTAATATTCATCATCTTCAAACATAGGCAGCACTTTTTCCTTTATCTCTTTAGTCATTTTGGCAAGATTGGCCTCATCTTCAAGAGGACTGTCGTTGGTTGCCTTAAGGTGCTTGGTGTTGTAGTTGATGATATATTTTACGTTGGCGCCTTTCTCGCCACGAACTTTCTTGAAGTTAGTGATGAGTTTGGTGTCGTTGGAGCCTGCATCCCAGCCGAAGATAAAGAAATCGAGGGAAGCTTCATCGGCATATTCAAGCTGCTGGCCAAGTATAGTCAGGTTTGTGGATAGATATTCTCCCAGCACAGGAGTACCGGTATAGATGGCCGCTCCAGATTTCTGCCATGTCGAAGATGATGTGATGTTTGTATAGTAGGCTCCTACAACGGCATCATGGTCGAGGTCGGTCTGCGGTATATCATAGACATACTTGTCTTTATCCATAGGAGGACAATCGTCATCGGAGCATGAAGTGAATGCTGTCACTGACACGCCGGCCAGTGCGATATACATAAAATTCTTTAACAGTTTCATAAGTGAGAGTATATATGATATGGTTTATTGGAGATAAGGATTCAGTTTGTAGGGTGCGGCCCACCACAGGAGTGTTCCCATTGTATCACCTTTGCTACCCAGGAGCTTGATACCTTTTTCCATCTCCTCGAGGTTGTTGACACGTTCGCTGTCGGGGTAAACCATTCGAGCAGGTACATAGGAATAAGCGTTGTCGGCCGTACCGTAGTTGATCGCTCCGTAGTTAAGCTCAGGCTGGAAATGAGGCGTGAATTCGAGTACCTGAGTGCGGCGGTGGAGTGTCCATGCATCAAGCGACTGATAGAATAGTGCCAGGTATTCCTGCATCACAATCTGACGGTAAACGGGATCGGGTTCGGCACTTGTGATAGCTGATGAGATGATGCCGATGAAATCCTTATAATAATCCTCGCCTTCTTCGGTTGCATTGAGGTCGGTAAGTGTATTCCATGCGATACCGGGAACAGTGAGATATTTAGTTGCATCAGCATCTTTCACGCCATACTGTGACATAGAGGCTTTGATACCTTCTTCGTAGTAGTCTTTAGCTGATTTCGATCCGCTGCCAAGACCACGGTAAACGAGTTCACTCTTCAGGAGTGCAACCTCGGAGTAGGTCATGATATTTTCGGCATATTGTTCTGAAATGAACATGTCGTTGAGCTGCGAGTAGTCAACGGCAGTCTTACCGCTGTGAGGGTTGCTTTCGTCAAGTGTGGTTCCATGAGGAAGGTTGGTAACTTTAGGCTGCCCCCAGTAAGGCGCCCAGTGGAAGTTATCTGGCATAGCTTTATCGTTAGCTTCAGTGAACCATACTTTCACGCGTGGATCGTTATAAGGAACGGTGTACATGAGGACTGCCTCACCGGCTGAATGTAATTTATCGGAGTTGGCTGCACGGTTAATAACGAGGTAGTCGTAGAAGTAATTACGTGTACCTGCATTGTCGCCCCATTTGGCGCGACAGTTATCGTCGTTGGATGACATAAGTTCTGATTCATTTGCCATAACCTGAGAGATAACCTCGCGAGCTTTAGCTTCATCGGCGTTACTGATGAGTATAGCCAGACGTAGTCGGAGCGAGTTGGCGAATTTTTTCCATTTGAGGAGGTCGCTGGCTCCTGATGAAGTAGGATAGATGGGGTCCTTGACATACTGATCGCCATCGAGATTAATCCCATCGGCACATGTTTTAAGATTATCAAGGATAGTGTAATAGATGTCCTTCTCGCTGTCGTACGGCACGTGAGCCTTACCGGTGAGTGCGCCACTCATGGGGATTGGACCCCAGATCGAAGCTGCTTGAGAGTAGAGGTAGCATTTCCAGATGGACGCGATAAGCACTCGGTTTTTAAAATCGTCATCCGAGATGTTATCTTCAATGAACTGGAGGGGGAGTATAGCGTTGTAGGCAGATTTCCAGTATCCGTCGTTGGTAGAACCCTGATTAGCGTAACGCTGGATCTGGCCACCGGTAGCTCCGGCATAATATTGTGCGTAATTGGCAAGCATTTCTTTCTTTATCTTGCCGCAATATGCGTTCAGTGTGTTGTAGACACTGGTATTGAACAGGTATTGGGGATTTACCTTGTCGGTCTTGTTGGGATTGCTGTTGGCATCCTCGAACCCGTCGGTACAGCCGGTCATGGTCATCGCGGTAAGTGCCAGTGCAGCTATATATTTATATATTTTCATAATACTCAACTTTCTTAGAGTGTGATTAATTTTAGAATGTAACGTTTAGGTCAAAACCGAATGAACGGGTGGGAGGAAGTGAACCGTATTCGATACCCTGGGCGTTGCCAGATGAGAAAGCTGCCTCAGGATCAATTCCGTGAGGTGTATTCTGATACAGGATAGCGAGGTTACGTCCTACAACTGACAGGCGCGCACCTGAAACGATCTTGAGTTTTCGCAGGAACGAGCGGGGAACATTATAATTCAATGAAACCTCACGTAGTTTGATGTAGGAAGCGTCAAACACGTTGCGTTCATCCCAGGAGCCGTAACGGTTATTGGGTTTCACATAGAGCTCACACTTAGTGCCATCTTCAAAATATGCATCGGTCCACTTGGTACCACCGGTGAGGTAGCTATCGCTTTCACCATAGATGATACTGCTTACGTAGTAGCTTTCACGGTCGATAGCAGTTTCGGCAGGCACACCGGCGGTTGTAGCGCGGTTCCATCTTCCACTATAGAGGATACCGCCGATGCGGCCTTCAAACAGGAATCCGAGTGTAAAGTCCTTGTAACGCAGGTTGCTTCCGAATGATCCCATCCATTTAGGTTCGGCGCATCCGAGATATGCAGTATTGTCAGTAACGAGGGGTTTACCGGTTGCATCGACAAGACGACGTCCCTGGTCATCACGTTTCCATGCACGGCCGCGGAGGATTCCATAGGGCTGTCCTTCTTCAAGCATGATGCTCACATTAGATACTTTCTGGAGCTGTACGTTGGGATTGCCGTCGGCAACCTTGATTACTTCGGAACGGTTGAGCGACCAGTTGATGTTGGCAGTCCAGGTAAAGTTTTTAGTAACGATTGGCTGACATGAAAGAACTACTTCCCAACCCTGGTTGCGGATGTGTCCGGTATTCATGAATCGTGCCGAGTAACCGCTTGATGTAGGCAAGGAGATTTTGGTGATAAGGTCGTATGAGTCGGAACGATAGTAGTTGGCGTCAATTCCTAAACGGTTGTTGAGGAATTTCAATTCCATTCCGACTTCAAGTGAGCGAGTGCGCTCGGGTTTTAAATCGGAGTTATTTAGAGTACCGTCAATTACCTGGAGGGGATAACCGTTGTATAGGTCGCTGAGAGCGTAGGTCTGCATGATGCGGTAAGGATCGGTGTCGGCACCGGCATAGGCGTATGATGCGCGTAATTTACCGAATGAAAGTATAGATTGGTCAATTTTCAATGCATCGCTGAAGATGAAGCTTCCACCAAATGACGGATAGAAGTATGAGTTGTTGTGAGAAGGCAGTGTAGAGGACCAGTCGTTACGTGCGGTGATGTCAAGATACAATACGCTTGCCCATCCAAGTGAGACAGAACCGAATCCTGAACGGATTATCTTTTTGTACTTATATTGAGATACGGTAGGGGGTTCCTGCGAGTTAGAGATATTCTCGAAGTCGGAGATGAGAACACTGTTGAGTTCCTGGGTGCGTTTCTCATAAGAGCGCATATACTGGCTCATACCGGCCATAGCGTTTACAGAGAGTTGGCCGAAACGCTGATTATATGTGAGCATACCTTCGAAGTTGGTGGTAACACTGTTGTTGTTCCAGTTCTTCATTCCACCATCGACATCGGAGCGGGCTCCGAGGTTAAAGAATTCCTGACCCTGCCACCAATAAGCATCGGTGCCGATTTTTCCTACAGCTTTGAGTCCTTTATAAATGTCTATTTCAAGTCTCATAGTTCCGCTGAATCGGTGACGTGTATCGGAGTTACGGTTTTCATATATGTTCCAATAGGGGTTGTAACCGCGTTCACCGATAGGAATCAATTCTTCTCCGGCCTCATTTTTATAGTGCTTGAGGACGTCGATGGAAAGGTCGCGCGGAAGTGTTACGAATGCGTATATAGGGTTTTTGTTAGAACCATTTGTGTACTGACGGTTCTTAACCTTTTCGTAAGAATATGTACCTTTGGTGTCGAGAGTCACACCTTTGAAGAGTGTGTTGTTAAGACGAACGCTGAAAATGTCTTTCTGGCTCTCGTTGATGCCGTGTACAACTGAGTTTCCGTTAACGTGGGTGTACGATACACGATAGGAGTTTTCACGAACTCCACCTTCAACGGTGAGGGTGTTGGAGTAACGGTGGGCAGTGGAATAGAAATCCTTGACATTTTCGGGATGTGCGCTGTGGGTAGTCAGCACTCCGTCGTGACCATATATTTCCTGATCCCAGAGGGGAGCGCCCCAGCTACGTAATTTTGCTCCGGCCGATGCATTAAATCCTGAGAAATCGGGGATATCGGATGTGAGGCGGTTACCGTTCTGCTCCAGCACGAGCTTGTGATCAAGTTTGTAGTTGTTTTCTCCGGTACCCCATCCGTTCTGGTAATCCATGAACTGGGCAATTCTTTCAAACTGGAAGTTACCGTTATAAGAAACTTTAGCACGATCTTTCACGGTTGATTTCTTTGTGGTGATCAGCACTACGCCCTGGGCAGCGCGTGAACCATAGAGAGCGGCAGCGTTGGGGCCTTTGAGGATTTCTATACTTTCAATGTCTTCGGGATTGATGTCGGCGATAGGGTTACCGAGGTCGACTGATCCATTTCCACCGTCGATAGTGACACCGCTATCTCCGGGATCATTTTCGAGAATCATACCGTCGACAACAAACACGGGTTGTGAGTTCTCGGTCAATGAACTTGTACCACGGATTACGATACGCGAGCTACCGTTGGCAACACCGGCAGGAGTGATTGATACACCGGCGATCTTACCTGAGAGAGCCGACACAAGGTTGCCGTTATTGTTCTCGGCAATGGCAGCTGCATCGACGGCCTGACGTGAATAGTTGAGACTGCGGGCCTCACGTGTTATACCTAATGCAGTAACCACAACTTCATCAAGGTTGTTGGCCGTAACCTCCATAGATACATTTACAGTTTCTCGCCCATTTACTTTTACAAGTTTTGGAGTCATTCCCACGTAGGAGAACTTCAGATTCGCATTGCGATCTACTTTAATTTTGTATTGTCCGTCGAGGTTGGTGGTTGTTCCCTGTGCTTTTTTGAGGGGATCACCTTTAGCATCAACAGGCATTACTGTAACACCAACGAGTGGTTCTCCGTCGGCAGCGTCTGTGACAGTTCCGCTAACCGTTATGCTTTGCGCGTGAACTACCAGTACGCTCAATGCAAAAAACAGAAGACTGATTAATTTCTTCATGCTATTAAATTGTTTGTGGTTAAAAAAATAAGATTAGCATATTGATTGGTTTGTGGCGCAAATATAATGTGGTAGTCATTTTTTTACATTAACAGAACATTAATAACGCATCTTTTATGCTATAAAAGTACGGTTTAACATGCGTGTATAAAAATTTCGGTCTCATTTTTAACGAATTTAACCTGGCTGTTTAAACATGGTGAAATTTTTTATTAAACGTGCATTATACGGTTTCAGATGGTGTGTAATTAATATGAAATTAAGGCTCAATTCACCCGACGGATGTATATTTGTAAATGTTTTGATAATATGAACCAATTATATCACGACCATGAAACAAGTCATCTCGTTTATTTTGTTGTTCGGTGCGCTTACCGGATGGGCTAAGGATCCTGTTGACTATGTGAATCCGTATTTAGGAAACATAAGTCATCTGCTGGTACCCACTTATCCGACTGTACATCTGCCTAACAGTATGTTGCGCGTATATCCTGAGCGCGCTGATTTTACCGGTGAAAAAGTGAAAGGATTACCTTTAATCGTAACATCGCACCGTGGTAAATCGGCATTCAACCTTTCTTTCTATCAAGGTAAGGAATCTCATCTCAAACCGTATTTCAATTATACGTACGATAACGAGCGCATCACGCCCTACAGTTATGACTGTTATTTTGACGAAGCTGAGGTGTCGTCGCACTTCTCTCCCGGTCGTTACTCGGGGTTGTATGCTATTGATTTCGAAAAAGATGGCGCCCCATATATCATACTTCATGACAAGGAGGGGGAACTTGATTATACGGATACGGATGCGATAGCAGGATACCAGAAGGTAGACAATGGTCTCAACGTGTATATATGGCTTGAATTTGACCGTAAGCCATCGCGGGTATTGTCGATCGCAAAAGGTCACAGACCGTCGGAGGGTCGACACATCGACGGGAAGGGTTCGGCGATCGCATGCCGTTTTGATGATAATTGCCGTCACGTCGGTGTGAGATACGGGATCTCATTCATCAGTACCGATCAGGCTCGCGAGAATCTTCATAGTGAGATAGAGGATTATGATATGGAGAGTTTCAGAAATAAAGGACGTAGGATATGGAATGAGGCTCTCGGTAAAATAAATGTAGAAGGTTCTGACGAGGATGCCAAGACCATTTTCTATACATCGCTTTACAGAACTTACGAGCGTATGATATGCATCTCGGAAGGTAACCGATATTATAGCGCGTTTGACGGTAAGCTGCATACTGATTCAGAACCATTTTATACCGATGACTGGATATGGGATACATATCGCGCCGTACATCCGTTGCGGGCCCTTATAGATCCGGCTACAGAGACCTCGATGATCAAGTCATTCATAAGAATGAGTCAGCAGATGGATAGTTGCTGGATGCCAACTTTTCCTGAGGTTACCGGTGACAGCCGACGTATGAACTCCAATCATGGTGTAGCTACGGTTATCGATTTATATAATAAAGGTATTCGTGACTTTGATCTTGAGGCAGCGTATAAGGCTTGTAAGGGTGGTATTACCGGGAAGTCGCTATGTCCCTGGGTGGGAGGCCCAAAGGGTGACGTGACACAATATTACTGGGATCACGGTTATATTCCGGCGTTGCATGAAGGAGAAAAAGAGACGAGTGCTGAAGTGCATGATTTCGAGCGACGTCAGCCGGTTGCAGTAACTCTGGGTACGGCCTATGATGAATGGTGTCTTGCGGGTATTGCCGAAGTGCTTGGTAAAACCGCTGACCGTGATCGTTTTATCAACGACAGCTACAATTACCGTAAAATATATAACAATGAGACCGGTTTTTTCCATCCGCGTGATAGCAAGGGGGAATTCCTTACACCGTTTGATTACAGTACGTCGGGAGGGATAGGAGCGCGTAATGCGTATGGAGAAAACAATGGTTGGGTGTATCGTTGGGATGTTCCTCATAATATCGCTGATTTGGTTGATCTTATGGGCGGTCCCGATAAGTTTGCCAATAATCTCGATGTTATGTATTCCACTCCGCTTCCAAGCGGGAAATACACCTTTTTTTCGCAACTGCCAGATCATACCGGTAACGTGGGTATGTTCTCAATGGCTAACGAACCGAGCATGCATGTTCCTTACCTCTACAGTTATATAGGTCAGCCCTGGAAAACTCAGAAGCGTATACGCTCACTCCTGAAACAGTGGTTCCGTAATGACCTGATGGGAATGCCCGGTGATGAAGACGGAGGTGGAATGTCGGCATTCGTAGTGTTTTCCATGATAGGTTTCTATCCTGTTACACCGGGTATGCCGATGTATGTGATCGGTTCGCCTCAATTTGAGCAGGCATCAATAAATCTGCCCGGCGGAGCTACTTTCACAGTCAAGGCACGGAATTATTCACCCGATAATAAATATATCCAGTCGGCCACACTCAACGGCGAACCCTGGGAACAGTCATGGATATCTCATGACGATGTAGTGCGTGGCGGTGTGTTGGAGTTCACAATGGGTGATAAACCCAACAAACAGTGGGCCTCTGCCTCAATTCCTCCGTCAATGTCAATGCCCGAATGATTTGGTCTATGAACAGGATACTTATTTCCGTTTTATTAATGCTCTTGTCGGGGACATTAGCCCTCAGCAGTCAGAATTACAATATGTTGCTGCTTGGGGATATTCATTATGACCGACTTGAGGATCATGATATGGAGTGGCTTGCTACGCGCGGTGACAATCTGAGACAGGTTACAAAAGAATATACTGTGTGGACCCGGGAAAACTGGCCTGTATTCTCGGCCACACTGGGAGCCATAAACGGGGTCGATGCTGTGGTACAGCTTGGGGATCTTTCGGAAGGACTTGCCGGAACTCCTGATAAAGCTGTAAAAATGGCTCGCAGGGCGATCAGCGCCCTTGATTCGATAGGATTCCGTGTGCCAGTAGTAATGGTCAAGGGAAATCATGATATTACGGGTCCAGGGGCGCGTGAAGCTTTCGATGAAGTTTATCTGCCTGCGATGGGGCGTCTGTCAGGACGTCGTGAGGGTCTATCCCGTGCGACATACGCCACGCAACTATCACCTGAGGTTGTTGTTGTTGCGTTTGACCCGTGGGATAAGAAAGCCACGCCGGCACTACTTGACAGCTTGCTTTCTTCAAGTGACGCCAGTTATAAGTTTGTGGCGTTGCATGAGCCTGTGATTCCTGTCAATTATCGATGCTGGCATGTTTTTCGCAAAAAGCCGGCTGTAAGAGAGGAACTCATACGTGTACTTTCGTCGCACAATGCGATTGTGCTTAGCGCCCACTTACACAAAAACGGTGTTGTGAGTCGCAAAACGCCATTCGGACGTATAACTCAGATAATGGCAAACAGTGTTGTACGCAGTCTTGATATCCCTGCGGATTTAAATATCAGGAACCGATATGATACGGATATCGTAAGCTCACGCCCGGACTGGGAGCCTGATTCTTATACACAGCGCGTTCAATGGATTTCCGACGAGATGAAGGATGTTGATTTCTATTCCTACTTTGATTTACCGGGATATGCAATTCTGTCAATCGTTGATGGACGGATATTCCTTTCTTACTACGCCGGTTCGACGACAGTTCCGTTGGTATCATACGACATCAGTGACATTCATAAAAAATAATCCATAATAACAATTATGAAATTAAATATTAAAAATATTTTAGCATTATGTCTGGGGATAACGAGTTGTTTAACTCTGTGGGCAGATATCCCTCAGGAGGTTATCGATAATCCCACACTTACAGCCGGTAATCTTGTTGCTTATCCCTATCCTGCATCTCCGGTTCCTGCTCTTACATCAGCCCCAGCGGGATATGTTCCTTTTCATATTGAGCATTATGGGCGTCATGGCAGCCGATGGTTGCTCAAGGATCGGGATTATGTGACTCCGCGTGATGTTCTCCGTGCCGCCGATAAGGCCGGTGTGCTAACTTCCCGTGGACGTCAGGCTCTTGCAACCGTTAAACGGATGGAGAAGGAGGCTCAGTTGCATTACGGAGATCTGACAGATGTAGGTGCGCAGCAGCACCGCGGTATCGCAGCACGTATGTATCGAAATTTTCCTGAAATATTTGCCGATTCGGCTCGGGTCGATGCTAAGTCAACGGTTGTAATACGCTGTATTCTTTCGATGACCAATGAACTCGTGGAACTTGCGTCTCATAATCCTGCACTACGTATTTCTCAGGTTTCAACCAAAGCAAATCAGTGGTTCCTGCAAAATGCCGATCGTGATACGGTCGCTCATGCCGTTCGTCGTGAGGCTGAACCGGAATTTAAGCGTTTCACTAACGGTAAGGTCGACCCGATGCCATTAATGGGCCGATTATTCACCGACATGGACTACGTGCGTAACAATATCGATGTCCATGACTTCTACAACAAAATGTTTGAACTCGCATCGAATCAACAGAGTCATGGCGAGGTAGATGAGCTTTATGATCTTTTTACCGTCGGCGAGCTTTATGACAAGTGGAAATGTAACAATGCCGGCTGGTATCTGAGTTCAGGGAATGCACCGGCTACTATGGGACGTATGCCCTACACACAGCGATATCTGCTTGCCGATTTCATCAATAGCGCAGACCGTGCAATCGAAGCCGGGGATAACAGCGCATCTCTTCGTTTCGGCCATGAATCAGTTGTGTTGCCGATGGTTTGTTTTATGGAACTGAACGACTACGGTATGGAGGTCAGTGATCTTGAGAAACTTGACAGTGTTTGGAGAAACTATCAGATTTTCCCAATGGCATCCAATATTCAGATGATATTCTATCACAACGATTCCAATGACGTTATCGTAAAGTGTCTGCTTAATGAGAAGGAAGTAACATTACCGGCGGGCCATATAGAAGGGCCTTACTATCACTGGAACGATCTCAAGCAGTATTATAATGATAAGTTACAGGCTTTCACAACAAGGTTTGAGAAATAAATGATGTAGCGTAAGATTTTCGCAGAATAGATATAGGTATTAGATAAAAGAAGGTTATTATTTAAAACAATTTCTAAGGGTAGAAAAGGGCCGGTGTAACCAATGAAAGGTTATGCCGGCTCAATTTTTTCTGGATTCGCAGTCAGATCGAACTCTCGTCGCTGTTGTTTATAAAATCATTGAATGATTGTGGGAAATCCTGGCCCATCAATGTTTTATATTCGGTGGTAAAGTGATTGAACGCCTTAATCGCTGATCCCATTCGGTGATCATCCATCAGCAGGCGGCACTTGGCTCTCATGGCATCCTCATCAATAGAATCAAAGTTTAATATAGCTGATGCAAGTTTAAGAGCGTTTTCCAGATCACCGGTCTCCCTGGCCGATGTTAGTACATGTCGGAGTGTCTCGATCATCCCGTCGGTATATGATGCCTTGAACTGATCGAGCCATTCGGCCTGCATGTCGGGAAGTAATTGTCCTTTGTTGGCAATCTCAATGAGTCGTTCGACTTCTTCTTTCTCCGGTTGTTCCTTACGCTTGAGATCGTTCATTATCCCTATTGCGGTAAAATAATCGACCGGCGTGCTTCCTTCGGTTACTTTTATGGACCATCGTCCATGATTGCCTTCCAATGAAACGTTGCCCACACGTGTAAGTAGAGTACGAAGTTTACGTACATTCACGCTACGATTATTAAGGAAGCTTTCTTCGCTCTTATCCATCCACAAGGCATCCTTGAGACTTGCATTGGAGATGCCGGTTTCATTTTTGCCGGTATAAACCACAAGTAGTGACAACAGACTGCGCAACAATGGGGTGAATTGGTGAGTAATAGGTTCCGATTCGGAGTCGATGACCCGGAATCCGCCCAAAAGATATACCCCCGGATTCAGAATCTCCGGCTTGATTTCGTTTAATGTTATCACCGCTTCCCTGATGGCTTCAGGATCGATTGGATCGGATGTTATCATCCGGTGGTGTCTGCGGTAATATAGCGTGCATACGGTAGTGATGACTATGCATAATAAAATGAATATCATCACTATCCCTAACCATGCTGTCGGTCCATTGGCTTTATGGGGTACGTTATCAAGAATTAGAACCGGTAATCGGAGTGAATATATATTGGCCACATATCCATTGTCGTTATTGCGATGGACAGTAACTGCAAACAAGGATTCCGATCCGCGCGGATGCAACAGGTCGGCCGAAGAAGTCATATCATGGAAAAGATAAGGGATAGAATCGGTGAGTGCCGTAGTTTCACCAGTTTTAATGTTCAGACTTTTCAGCGTAAGATAGGATCCTGTCTTGAAGGGATCGTAGAAGAGTCCTAATACGGCATCACTGTCAGCGTCAGTAATCAGGCTACGTGCAACAATCTCATTGCCTTCATCGTTCCCATCAAGTAGCTTCGTTACCATGAGCGTGTTGACATCGATAGTATAGAGATCGGTAAAAATCTTAGAACCAAATTCCTGTTCACCATATTTATTGCCTATTCCTCCATACCATAGCAATAGAGTGGAGTCAATACTTCCCATAGCTCCCAGGTACCGTGGTGAAATGCCGTCACTATCCTGATTTATACAAGTAATGGCTCCGTCATTCTTTATGATGTTCATGTCGGCATAGTAACGATGGTAGCCGTAACCGAACATTTCGATGATTGAAGAATCGGCTTCCCGGTAAAATGCTGCATGATTTGACCTGCTCATAGGTTTTTTGACCTCAGGTAGGGGATTCCAACATCCTTTTTCAAGATCCAAGACCGAGAGGATCGGATAGTCATCGGCTTTCGCGGTGTTATAGAATACAATACGCTCACTGTTCTCACCATTTTGCTCTACAATGAACTGGTTGGAAAGCCTTGACATATCCACTGCAGGGTCTATACGAGACTCCCACACACGATTCCGGTCAAGATTGACTCTAACTACCTGGTTACCTGCAATAAGGTAGAGATATCTCGATCCCGGCAAGCTTATGGGGTAGACTTTGGAGTCGAAAGTGACTGTACGTATCAGTTTCCATCGGGAATGAGCATCCTCAAGCCAGTCAAAGTTGGCTATGCGGCCCGAAATCACTCCAGTCGCATCTCGGACTACAGTGTCGTTAGCACTCTTGACAAGCGGGAAAATATATTTATCGGAGTCTGTGTCGAGGCTGATGGTTATATCTTTTATTTCCATCGGAGCAACATCGACATGGGCGCGTCCATATTGGCTATCCTTACCGAAGATGATCCGTACGGGAAGTTTACCTTCCGGGGCGTGTAACGAGAATAGCTGCTCTCCATTCTCGCATACCTTTATAGAATCACCGTCGCGCTGAAAGTTTAAACTTAGATGATTGAAATCGTATATGGGAAGCAGATCACCGTCACGTTTCAGTAGTACACGTGTACCGTCGGAGCTGATCGCACATAATGTTGGGTTAATAAGCATTACGCTCATTTCCTCACGTCCTACCTGTATTGTGCATATATATCCGAAATGATCCCCGTCCCTACATATCCTGACATCAAATCCTATCGCCAGATAATCCTTCATGTATAGTGTCCCATCGGCCGGAATGACAAGAGAGGTTCGTCCATCAGCCGGCCAGTCGTTGCCACGTGAAAGTATACCATTGATACTACCTACAGATGCGATACCCAGGCATTTTATCAACGAGATACAAATAAAAAATATCAAGGTCAACAACTGTTTCATAAACAGGACTAACTACTCTTATATCTGATAGGCTACATGATAGTGACAACAAATTTACTGATTTTTTTAAAATCATCAAAAAATAAACATTTTAGTGTTCACGGTACCATTAATTGGTCATGCGCGTTAGTTATTTGAGTCCGTTTATGATGCCTGAATCCATGTGAAGATGAGGGGGGGGCGGATGGGATATTCTTCTATCG
>CAZHHF010000017.1:17005-17827 GCA_964531905.1 uncultured Bacteroides sp. | reverse complement strand
ACATCCGTCGCCCTGATATTCCACATCGCCGATTTTCATATTGAGATTGAGGCTTTCGGCTATTTTACGAGAGCGTATCATCGTATCGTTCTCGCGGGCTTTGGCTTCCTCGAACTTTTCAATGTCGACCGGTTTCGCTTTGCGGAAAATACGCTTGATCTCGGCATCGGGCTTGATATTGGCTTTGCGCATCTGCAGACGGACAAGCGCGCCGGTAAGTGTGACTTTGCCTATGTCATGTCCGGGTGATGCCTCGACCGCTACAATATCACCTACCTCAAGTGGCAGATGATTGGAGTTGCGGTAGAATCCTTTACGGGTGTTCTTGAAGAGGACTTCCACCATGTCATCATCGGCATATCCACCCGGTATATCTTCGAGCCAGTTATAGCTGTGAAGTTTGCCGCGCGGAGCCTCATGATGTCCGCAGTGTCCGCAACATTGTCTGCCGCTCGACTGTGGCATCTCCTGATTGTCGGATTTCTCCTGAGGATCCTGCTGATTATTATCAAATTGATCTGACATAGTGCTTATTTGGCGAAGCTGACTGCGCGTGTTTCACGGATTACGGTAATCTTGACCTGTCCAGGATAAGTCATTTCGTCCTGAATACGTTTTGCTATTTCAGCTGAGAGTTTTTCGGTTTCAACATCGTCGATCTTGTCGGCACCGACAATAACTCGGAGTTCTCTACCAGCCTGGATTGCATAGGTCTTGATTACTCCAGGATAGCTGAGTGCAAGCTGTTCAAGATCGTTAAGACGTTTGATGTAAGCCTCTACAATTTCACGACGTGCGCCGGGACGTGCGCCTGAAATGGCG
>CAZHHF010000017.1:0-16995 GCA_964531905.1 uncultured Bacteroides sp. | reverse complement strand
TTTTTCGGCGAGTTTCATTCCGAGCACTGCGTGGGGCAGTTCCGGTTCTTCATCGGGAACTTTACCTATGTCGTGGAGGAGTCCTGCACGACGGGCTTTTTTCGGATTCAGGCCGAGTTCCGATGCCATGATCGCACACAGATTGGCTGTTTCGCGTGAGTGCTGCAAGAGGTTCTGCCCGTAGCTTGAACGATATTTCATTTTACCTACAAGGCGGATAAGATCGGGGTGCAGACCGTGGATTCCTAAATCAATAGCGGTTCTTTTTCCGGTTTCAACGATCTCTTCTTCAATCTGTTTACGAACTTTAGCAACGACTTCTTCGATGCGTGCCGGATGGATTCGGCCGTCGGCAACGAGCTGGTGAAGGGCTAGACGGGCAATTTCGCGGCGAACGGGATCGAAACCTGAAAGGACGATTGCTTCGGGAGTGTCGTCGACAATGATCTCGATTCCGGTAGCGGCTTCGAGTGCGCGGATGTTACGTCCTTCTCGACCGATGATGCGTCCCTTGATTTCGTCAGAATCGATATGGAAGATTGTCACAGAGTTTTCGATAGCGGTTTCGGTAGCCACACGCTGAATCGACTGAACTACGATTCTCTTAGCTTCCTTATTTGCTGTCATCTTGGCTTCATCCATTATGTCGTTTATATAGGATGCAGCGGCGGTTTTTGCTTCGTCCTTGAGCGATTCAACGAGTTTTTCTTTAGCTTCGTCGGAGGAGAGTCCCGAGATGTGTTCGAGTTCGGTTCTCGCCTGATGAATTAGCTGATCGAGTTCCTCTTTTCTTATTTCGTTGGCGTTGATCTGCGCGTCGATGTTTGCTTTGATGGATTCAATTTCATTGCGTTGGCGCTGATTTTCGCTCTGCTGCTGATTAAGTTGCAGTTCTCTCTGTTTGATTTTGGCTTCTTGTGACTGAATTTTTGAGAGTCGTGAATTGGCAAGTTTTTCTGCGTCGGCTTTGATGCGGAGTTCTTCTTCGCGGGCTTCGAGAAGTTTGTTTTTCTTTAATACTTCTGCTTCACGGTTGGCTTCGTCAATGATGGTTTTAGCACGGCTTTTAGCAAGCGATTTCTGAATCGCGAGGGTAACGAGATACCCTATGCACAATCCGATTAGAGCGCCGATGATATAATGTAAGATAATCATTTTGAAAAAAATATATATAATTATAAAAAATGCACATCGCTCACCGGTGGATTCCTCAGGCTTTTGTTTTGCCTGATTCGCCACTGATTAGTGAAGTGCAGGATTGAATTTCAATCAGGTTCTCATTGTGAGAATTCTGAGTCAGTGTCTTAATCCACCTCTGTGGATTTTTAAAACCTCAATAGGTTCCGTTGCGCTTTATTTAAGCAGATCGTCGACAAGCAATAAGTCGAGTTCCTTTTCAAATTTTCCGAGAGCCTCAACAATTTCAGCTTCGGTTGCGCCGTGAACCACGAACGCCTGTGCGAATCGCAGAGCGATCATTGCCAGTATTTCTTTAGACGGCTTGTTCGGGAAGCGTTGACTCCACGACTGCCATAGCTGGTTGATGAGATTTGACGCATCTTTCCAGCTTGATTCTTCTTCGTCTCTGACCGAGACTGAAATAGGTGCCAAATCGGCTATGCGTAGGTTTAATTCTTTCTGGTTGTCCATCGCATCATTGGTTGAGATCATTGATGCATTTATTAATTTCCCGCACTAATTGCATCAGTGTGGCCCGTGTAGACTCAATGTCATCTCGTGACGGTGCCAGAGTGGTTGTCACTCGCATGTATTCGATCTGCTGCTTGAGGGCTGCAATCTCTACATTCTGGCGTCTGACGGTTTTCTCGAGTTCTCCAACGATTGTCTCGATTTCCTTTTTTTGCTTGACAATCAGTGCATATCTGTCGTTAAGCAGTTGGGCTTTATGCATCAATCGGGAAATCTGCGCGTGAAGTTCTCCTGCCATTTTGTTGCAATTTTCTACAAAAGTAATTAATTTTTTTTAATAACCAATGGTTTTATTATAATATATATAAAAAAAGTCCCCGATATGGAATCGAGGACATATTATAGGGATTGGAATTAGAAACTCGTTAATATAGATGGTCGTCGGCTTTGATTTCTTCGGGTGTGATGGGCGTTGCATCCATTTTGCGCCAAACGTAGGCTATGTATGCGATTACAAATGGAACCAGAATTGATACCCACGACATTACTTTGAGTGTGAACAGTGATGAAGAACTGTTTGCGATAGTCAATGAACTCTGTATGTCGAGAATCGATGGGTAATATGCAGTTGAATTGTAACCGAGTATACCGAATAATGCGAGAATTACGAGTACGGTTCCGATTCCGCTATACCATATTCCGCAGCGCCATCCGGGGTTGAGAATCATATAGATCAGTGCAAAAAGAACCATTACTGTTCCGGCGAGGAACATGATTCCGAACCACCATAGATCTATCATGTTGAAGAAATAGAGATATTGCTTGGCTACAATATTTCCGTCGGCTTCAGCCTGATAGCCGGTAGAGGTGAAGAGAACTGCGAGAAATACAAGGAATAGAACCACAAATATTCCTCCATTTACAATAGTTTCGCGACGGCTGCGGGTGATCACGTATGACTCATCGGCAAGATTATTAAGGAAGTAGAAACCGGCTTGCATACGGGCTAAGAACAGAACGACAAATCCGAGCAGCAGGTTCTTCCATGAAAGGATTGCTTCAAGACCATGAGAATCGCTCCATTGTGAAATTACCGGTGTCATGGAGTTGACGATATTTCCTTTGGTTACCGTAAATTCGCCACCGAAGAACATTGTTCCTACTGCAACTCCGAGAAGAACGCATCCGGCCGATCCATTGATGAACAATAGTGTATCGTAGAACCGCGTGCCAAACAGATTGCCGGCTTTACGACGGAATTCATAGCTTACTGCCTGAATTATGAAACTAAGCAGTATAAGCATCCACAGCCAGTAGGCTCCTCCGAAACTTGTTGAATAGAACAGAGGGAACGATGCGAAGAATGCACCGCCGAAAACCACAAGAGTGGTAAATGTGAGTTCCCATTTACGACCGATGGAATTGACCATCATTTGTCGGGCTGTGTTGTCTTTGGTTCCGAGGAACATCGTTTGACCTCCCTGAACGAAAAGGAAAAACACGAGCAGTGCGCCCAAAACAGATATGAGCAGCCACCAATATTGTTGTAAGTGAATCAGTTCCATTTTTTCGATTAGTGCTTTTTAAGGATTTCCTGTTTTGATGCTTTTGATATTTGACGTGTCATGATGCTGAGTTCTGCAACAAGAAGAGTCGCAAAGATTACAACGAACATCCAGAAAGTGACTTGAACTGACGCCGATGTAACAGCTGAAACTGCAGCGCGTGTAGGCATAAGATCCTGGATAACCCACGGCTGACGTCCCATTTCGGCTACGATCCATCCTGCTTCGCTTACGATCCATACTACCGGAATCGACAGCAGGCCAACCCAATGAACCCAGTTTTTTTCGAGATAGCGGTCGCTACGATAGGCGAAGAAAAGCATAACAATGAATAGGAGCAGCAGATAGCCTCCACCCATAACCATGACACGGAATGAGTAAAATGTTAGTCCTACGGGCGGTACTGCCTGTGATGGATTCTCGAAGTATCCATATCCGAAGTATTTGAAAGAAGCCTTAAGCTGTTCGGCAGCCTGTGTCATGGCTTCTTTGTCGCCGGCCTTTTCAGCTTCGTGGTAGCGGCGCAGAGCATCATGCGATTCTTTTCCGATACTGATTCTCTCTGCATAGGAAACAGTGTTTACGGTATCACCGTTTTCGGTCAGTGAGATGCCGTCGATAATATCGTATATACCGGGAACGAACGAATTCATGCTATGGTTGGCCAAGATGCTTAGTCCGTAGGGGATCTCAACTGACATTAACATGCCGTCGGAATCATCATCCAGATTTTTGTCGGGGTTCAAGATTCCGAATGCTACAAGACCCTGACCGTTGCTGCCACGGTAAAGTCCCTCCATCGCAGCTAATTTCATCGGTTGATACTTAGCGACTTCAACAGCCGAACCGTCGCCGGTATACATGGTGAGGATTATCCCCGCCAGACCTACCCATCCGGCAATCTTGATAGATATTTTAGATGCCTCGATATTTCTTTTTCTCCATAACATCCAGCAGCTGACACCGATTACGAAAACTGCTCCGAGGACCCATCCGCTCAGAACGATGTGGAAAAATTTATTGATCGCTACGGGCGACAGAGCTACGTCGGTGAAGCTGATCATCACATTACGCATCTGCGAGGGATCGAATTCCATTCCGGCGGGATATTGCATCCATGCGTTAGCCACAAGAATCCATAATGCCGACAGCGCTACTCCTAACGCAGTAAGCCAGGTTGATGCGAGATGGAATCCGGGAGAAACTTTTTTCCATCCGAAGAACATTACGGCTATGAACGTTGATTCCATGAAGAAGGCAAGAATTCCTTCAATCGCGAGCGGCGCGCCGAATATATCGCCTACAAACCAGCTGTAATTCGACCAGTTGGTGCCGAACTCGAATTCGAGAATAATTCCGGTGGCAACTCCGCAAGCGAAATTGATGCCGAAAAGTGTCATCCAGAATTTTGTCAGATTTTTCCACTTCTCATCGCGGGTTTTGTAGTAAATGGTCTCCATTATTCCTACAATCAACGATAGTCCGATGGTGAGTGGAACAAAAAGCCAATGGACTATCGCGGTCAGTGCGAATTGTCCGCGTGACCAGTCGACGACGCTCATTAAATCATCCATAGTTGCTCAAAAATTATGTTTAACGTGATAATATAGTTTATTTAATAGTTACGATTATTGTCAAGCAGTTCGGTGCGAACGTGGACCGCCGACTGGTGTTCATCGTCACACCGTTCTCCTATGTAGTCATGGAAAAAGAATAGTTTCAGTACCGCAAATATAATAATTAGTTTAACAATAATCAGTGTCCATAGTTTTTTTCCTACGGTCATTGATCGAAAACCGTCGTAATAGAAGCGGAATACTCTGTTTATCAGATTCATCACGCCCGGATGGTTATGGTTCAGGTTCTATATCTTCGTCCCAGTCATAAGCGTCATCGGGATACTCATCGTCATCGTCGAAGTATTCTTCATCATCCTCAGGCATGGGCGGATTTTCAAAGATGAATTCATCTTCCTCCCTTACCCTGTGATGTCCGTCGAGCGGACGGTGAGTGATAGGCATTGTCTCGATCTTATTGCTCTCGTCGGTAATCTCTTTCCAAAGCAAATCTTTAAGCTCGTTAAGGCCGAGTCCGGTCACTGCTGAAATGAACACGTGCGGAACATCGGCAGGCAGGTCTTTACTGATTTCCTCCATCAGTTCATCATCGAGCATGTCGCTTTTTGAGATGGCAAGAACACGCGGTTTATCGGCCAGCTGCGGATTGAAGCGCTGAAGCTCCTCAAGCAGGACTTCATAATCTTTTCTTATATCGGGTGAATCGGCCGGTACCATGAAAAGCAATACGGCGTTGCGTTCGATATGTCTTAGAAATCTCAGGCCGAGACCTTTACCCTCACTTGCACCCTCGATGATTCCTGGAATATCGGCCATAACAAACGAACGGTTATCGCGGTAAGCTACGATTCCGAGTTGAGGTTCCATTGTTGTGAACGGATAGTCGGCGATTTTTGGGCGGGCTGCCGACAGAGATGACAGAAGAGTAGATTTTCCTGCATTCGGAAAGCCTACCAGACCAACGTCGGCCAGCAGTTTCAGTTCAAGAATAACGCTCTTTTCGATCGCCGGTTCTCCTGGTTGGGCATAACGCGGTGTGCGGTTGGTGGCTGATTTGAAATGCCAGTTGCCAAGTCCGCCGCGACCACCTTTCAGTAGCTTAACCTCCTGTCCGTCATCGGTGACCTCGCATAGATACTCGCCGGTCTCAGAGTCGAATACGACTGTTCCGCAAGGAACGTCTACAATAACATCCTCACCATCTTTTCCGAAGCTACGGCCGCCTGAGCCACTCTCTCCGTTACCTGCGAAGATGTGCCGGCGATACTTTAGCGGTAGTAATGTCCACATGTTTTTGTTTCCGCGGAGAATTATATGTCCTCCGCGACCTCCGTCACCTCCGTCGGGTCCACCTTTTGGAATATATTTCGCTCTGTAGAAGTGACGTGAACCTGCGCCGCCCTTTCCCGAGCGGCAGAGTATCTTAACATAGTCTATGAAGTTGGAATCAGCCATAATCGTTTTTATTTTTAATTTTGAAAATTACGGTAATGTTTCATCAGCTCTTCGGCCTGCTTGTAGTCGGCTGGTGAACCGATATCGATCCATGTACCGTTTATAGGAAAATATGCAATGCGTTCCCCATCGGCTATCGCCTGTTCAATAAGGGTAGTAGCATCGGTTTTGAAATTCTGTGGAAGTTTTTTGAGTAATCTGTTGTCAATAATATAGATGCCGGCATTGGCATAATATGAGTAGGTCGGTTTCTCCTCGATTGAGGTTACTCGCTCGTTGGTAGTCTCAAGAATGGCGTAAGGAACCGACACCACGTAGGGGATGGCGGCTATCGTGATTGATGCGTTTTCGGAAATATGTTTCAGGTACATATCTTCAAACGAAATGCTTGTCAGCAGATCGGAGTTCATTATCAGGGTCGTGCCATCATCGTGGAGATCCACAAGCGTGGCAGCTCCGATAGTCCCGAGGGGGGTAGTCTCTGTGACGCATTTAACTTTCACTCCACCCACAGGCACTGAAAAATGCTCGTGAAGCTGATCGGCGAGGTAACGCGTCGCAACGGTTATGTCGGTTATTCCAACTGCCGCAAGCGCTTCTATATTATAGTCAATTATAGGTTTGCCGTCAACTTTAAGCAACGGTTTGGGAGTTTTTAGTGTGAGCGGACGCAATCTTTCTCCTATGCCGCCGGCCATAATTATCGCGCTCAGAGGGAGACGTGATTTTGTGGTTGACAGATCTATCAGATCTACAATATGCCGGCTGGAATCAACTACCGGTAGAAGTGTGATCCGTTTCTGCCGCAGTGATTTTAGATCTTCAACATCGATCGCACCGTGGTTCAGGAAATGGAAGTCGGGATTCATCGCCTCGGTGATGCTGTCGTTTACCGACACTCCGCGAAGCAACGCTCTACGGATATCACCGTCAGTGAGAGTCCCCGATATAACTCCGTTCTCATCTGTTACAAACAGAGTCATGGCTTCACCCGAAAGATCATTGAGTCGCGACAGCGCCTCTATGATGGTAGCCGATGCTGATATTAAATGCCGTTTCATATATGTAGTAACGCTTAATTTCTTCAATGGTTTGCACTGTTGATAAGATATTCGGCGACAGCCCAGTCTACCTGGGTGTCAAGATCGATAGAACGGGAACGTGGCATCTCAAATGGCACCCTGCGTGGAAATTCTCCGAGTTTCATCCTGCGGATCGAATCAGGATTGATCACATATACGGCTCCGTTGAACTCCCATGCGGGCGGAGCATCCTGGCGGCGAGTGTATAGTCCGTCACCTTTTGATATATGTAGCATCCCGGCCGCATCTGTCTCAAAACAGTTGTAATAGGGATTAGAATTGGACTCAACCACGCTCACCACCACGTCGACCGACGGATCATATAAGTCGATACACGCTCTGACATCTGCTGCATTGCGGAATGGTGATGTAGGCTGAAGCAGAACAATTTTGTCATAGGTAATCCCGTTCCTGTCGGCCCATTCCATAGCGTCGAGTATAACCTCGCGTGATCCCGAAGTATCGGTTGCAAGAGAGGCGGGGCGACGGTATTTTACTTCAAGGCCGGTCTGTTCGGCCACCTTCGCGATCTCATCGTCATCGGTCGATAAAATTATATTCCGGTCAGGAGCAAGTTCCCTTGCAACCTCGATCGAATAATTGATCAGCGGTTTACCCCCGAGAAGCTTTATATTCTTGTGCGGTATACCTTTGCTCCCTCCGCGTGCAGGTATGATATATAGTTCTGAACAGTTCATCTGATGTCGTGGAAATGTTTATTTCGGAGCGACTCGGGCGATACACTCATTATCGCGTCGGTCATTAGTTTCAATGTGTCAGGTTTATAGTAAGGGTTGACGGTCATCCGTGCCTTCTCTTTACATTCGGCAGATAATGCTTTTTTTATTGCCTCAGTTATATCATCGGCACTTTCGCCACAGTTGATTACCGAGTCGGCAGCCAGACGTCCGTTTTGCCGGGGACCTATATTTATCGTAGGAATCTTCATTGACGGCACTTCCACGATTCCGCTTGATGAGTTTCCGGCAACCGCATCGACAAACTGTAATGCAGATAAATAGCGTATACGTCCCAGCGAAGGGATCACTTTTATCCGTTCAGGATTAGCGGCAGCATATCGGTCAATGAGTTCGATAATTTTTTCACCTCTCGAATCATTGTTGGGGTAGGTGATAATAGCCTTTACATCGGGCATGCGGTCAAGTGCTTCAAAAAGTGCCTCGGGCGTTTTTTCAACAGGAGCGTCATCGGCCGTTGCCGGATGAAGCGTGATGAGCAGGGTAGGAGAGTCAAACCGGAAACCGATCGATTCCTCAAGCTCAGTTTGGTTCATAAGATCGACCGACATTATATTATATACACCAATGGCACCGGTGTTGAACACTCGTTCGGGTTCTTCTCCCATCGCGATCACTCTCTGGCGGTAAGGCTCGGTTGCGGTCAGATGCAATGCCGACAGTTTTGTTATCGCATGCCGGATATTGTCGTCAATCGCACCTTCCGAGATCTCTCCGCCGGCAATATGCACAATCGGGATACGCATTACAGTAGCTGCCGATGCCACAGCAAGCATTTCGTATCGATCACCGAGAAGGATTAGAATGTCGGGAGCTATACGTGATAATGCGTCAGCCATCCCGCCCATGCACTGAGCCATCGCTTTGACTGCCGATTCGGGTGAATCATCGGCAAACGACATCGGTACACGTTCAGCAATCGCGAAACCATCAGCTATGATCTCGTTGACTGTATTGCCACGCCTGGGATCGAGGTGCATGTTTGTGGCGATGATATCAACCTTTACCTCAGGTAAATCAGAAAGCGCTTTTGCCAAAGGTGACAGTAGCCCCCAGTCGGCTCTTGTGCTTGTGACGATCGCTATTTTCCGCATTGAATTCTGATGAATATAATTTTGAAAATACTATATGGCAAAATTAACAAAAAAATGCCTACTTTTGTCATGCAAACTTAAAAATAACCAATTTATATCTATATAACAATGAAAGCAATCAAAACCTGTTTCTCATCACTGATACTGGCTGCAATGTCGGTCGGTTTCGTTTCATGTGATCCAAAAGATGAAAATGACGGACCTATCTACATGATGCTCGACTTCGCTAAGGAAGGAATCGATATGAGTGTGGAAACCGATGCGTGGGACAATGTTTATGATCCTCGGTATAACAATTCACTTAATTACGGTGGCTTTCAGTTCAGTCACGAAGGTTTTAACGACGGTTACACATATTTCAACGGATTCTGTCCGAGTAAAGCTGATTACAAGGATGATAAAGGCTCCGAAAACGGTTATCTCGAATATCAGTGGTCTTCGATCGTTGGCGTGGGATTAATCAAGAATTCACCTTATATGGTGGCTCACTGGGCTGAGTACAACGAGTCGGAATCTGATCATTCATGCTCGATTACATCCGATCGTCCGTTCTCTCCGGTAGGCGTATATATCAGTAATTCAGCCTACAGTTACTATGTTATGAAGAAAGGTAATGATTTCTCCAAAGCATTTGGCAAAGATGATTATCTTATTCTTCACATACATGGCGTCCGCAACGGATTCCCGACCGGAACAGTAGATGTCGATCTGGCTATCGGTTCGCTTCTTCTTGCACAATGGACACCTGTAACTCTCACGTCGCTCGGTATTGTCGATGAAATTTACTTCACAATGGAATCATCCGATTCCGGTCAGTGGGGAATCAACACACCGACATACTTCTGTCTTGACGGATTCTTATTCAGTTATGCTGACCAGATAAACTGATAGACTACGGAGTAAAGAAATTGAAATTTCAAGGGGCTGCGTCAAAATTAATTTGATTCAGCCTCTTTTATGTTTGTCAGGATGTGTCAGAAGGATATAACTGCAGGCGAGTTCCGAGTGTAACGCCGAAGATGCCGTCGATGCGATAAGCGTTGCCGTTATCTCCTTACTGAGAGTTTATCGCTTAAATATAATCCGAGCAGAATCAAAACGCAACCTATGTAGCCGGTTACGGATATTCGTTCTGCAAGAATGAAATAGGATAGGACTAATGTCACTACCGGCTGCAGATACAGATAATTATTTGCCTTTATAGCTCCGAGAGTGTCATTTACTTTGGCCCACAGGAAGAAAGCGAGTAATGAACAGAATGCACCCAGGAAGAACAGATTGGCGATCACATCGGGACGTAGCAGGATGGAAAGCGGAGCTATTTGCGGCTCGATAATCAAAAACGGGAGTGCGGTTACAATTCCGTAGAAGAATGTTTTGCGCGTTATGAAAAGCGCATCATATACCACATTAACCTTTCGCAGGATTATGCTGTAAAATGCAAAACTCAAGGCGGCGAACAAAGCGATCAGGTCACCGTATGGCATTATATTTAGCTGAAATCCTTGATTGAATATCACGCATCCTACACCCACAATGGCGATTAACGAACCTAAATACACACCCTTGCTGGGCCGTTCACTCCGATAGAAATAGCCGATGAGCAAAGTTGTCATCAGCGGGCTGATACTTGTGAGCAGACCAACGTTGGTCGTTGTGGTGTATTGAAGAGCAGTATTTTCAGATATAAAATAGATCGATCCGGATGTGATACCGCAAAGAGCTAATAGCGCTTCGTCGCGTAGGTTGTTGGCCCAAAGGCGTTTATGAGAGAAAATAATGATCAGTAGATATGCGAGTATAAAACGGTAGATATAAATTTCCACCGCATGTAATCCATTGTTGAGCAGGACGCTGGTTGCAACAAATGAAGCACCCCATACGCTGACTGTAAGTAGCGCAAATAGATGAAACTTTATTTTTGAACGCTGTCGAGTCGAAATAGGTGTTTTTGTGTCTGACATGGTAGAACAGTTGGAATGCGACATCATTGGCCGCTCTGATTTTTACGCAAAATTACGACATTTTTCCATAGTCATAAAACTAAACATGCAAAAAAATTGTATTAATTGATATAACAAGAATAATTTGTTTTTTGGATAGTAAAAGCTAAATTTGTAAAATAGAATTTAACACGTTAACTTAATAAATTGAAATTATTATGAGAACTTTCAAAATCTCGGTATGCTCGTTTTTGGCAGCATGCATGCTCATGACAGGATGTGCATCAATGAATAATACAGGTAAGGGATCACTCATCGGCGGCGGTGGTGGTGCCGCTCTCGGAGCCGGTCTCGGTGCTATTATAGGCGGTGGTAAAGGAGCCGGAATCGGAAGTGCGATCGGTGCTGCTGTCGGAGCCGGAGCCGGTGCGCTGATCGGTCGTAGAATGGATAAGCAGGAAGCCGAACTCAAGAAGCAGCTTGCTGAAAAAGCTAAAGTTGAACAGGTTACCGATTCAAATGGTCTTCAGGCAATTAAGGTGACATTTGCAAGCGGAATCCTTTTCCCCACAAACGGAACTACCATAAGTGAAACCGCACGAGCAGAACTCGCTGAATTCGCCCGTTCGATTATCGCTAACCCCGGTACCAACGTTCAGATCTATGGATTTACCGATAATACCGGTACAATGGCTGTCAACCAGCGTGTTGCAACCGGTCGTGCCGATTCAGTGCTGAGTTATCTCGCTCAGTGTGGAGTTTCTCCGACCCGATTGAGCGCTCAGGGAATCCCGATGGCCGACTATGTAGCTTCAAACGAAACTGCTGCCGGAAAAGCGGAAAACCGAAGGGTTGAAATTTACATTACTGCCGATAAGCAGATGATTCAGCAAGCCGAGGCTGGAACTCTCAAATAATAGATATACAGATATAATATTTACCGACATATAATGTTATTTATAATATAGGATGGGATTGTTCTCATCCTATATTATTTATTATTGTATTGTAAGATTTATATGAAACCGAAAAAACTTAACCCGCATGCTCCCGAACCGATGCGTCATATTCCGGTTGATGATGAACTCATTCGGTCAGTCAATGATAGGAAATGGAAAACCGTATCAAGTGAATATTTAGTTGAGCGGCCGTGGCTCACCGCCCGTCACGATGTAGCTGAATTGCCAAACGGTAATCGCGTTCCTGAATACTATGTTCTGGAATATCCCGATTGGGTAAATGTCATTGCGGTTACCACCGAAGGTGAGTTTGTGATCATAGATCAATATCGTTACGGACTCGGAGTCTTAAGTCATGAACTTGTTGCCGGTTGTCTTGAGGAGGGGGAGACACCGCTTGAGGCGGCCCGGCGTGAACTTCTTGAAGAAACAGGATATGCCGGTGGTAAGTGGAACCTTCTTATGACGATTGCTCCAAATCCGTCAACATCAGATAATCTGACCTTCTGTTATCTGGCCGATGGAGTGGAAAAAGTTTCAGGGCAACATCTTGATACCGGTGAAGATATATCAGTGCGATTAGTCTCAGCCGAGAAACTTTTATCGATGATGACTGAAGGAAAGATTTGTCAGGCGCTTATGCTTGCACCACTCTGGAAATATTTTTACGACAGAAAGCAGTTGAAGTAGGTGAGAATGATATAAATAAATGCTATTTTTGCATAATCAAACTTCATCTAAACCAACTTAGATCCTTTTCATGAGAGTTAAATCGTTATTCGGAAATCTGATTGTTCTATCTTGTCTGCTCGGAGCCTTTTTGGTGACTATCTCATTGCCGGCATCGGCTCAAGCAGTCTTTTTCCCTCAGATGCAACAGCCAGGTCAGGCGAGAGTATCGGAAGCTGATGGTGTGATCACATTGAGCAACGAATTGCTTAACGTATCGTTCGTTAATCAAAATGGTAAACTCTCTTTCGGAGGCTGTCCCGAACTCGATCTCGAAAGCGGCACCGAACTATTCACTATAACTCTTGGTGATGAGATCACCACCATTCCGGCTTCGGAGATGACACTGACCAACTGGGGGTATAAGGATCTGACCGGTGATCCAGGCGCAATCGTAGCTTCGGAGAAATTTAATGGTCAGGCTATATATGCTACACTCGTTTACGGCGATCTTGAATTCGAGTGGCAGGCTATTCTGCGCGACGGTTCGCATTATTTACGCACAACTCTCGACATCACTGCCAGAAATGATGTGGCGATGCACAATATTATTCCCATGACCTACAATATCCCTGCTAAGCTTGCGCCGGTTATTGTAGGTAATACCCGTGGAGCTATTCTCGCCTCCGACAAACTTTTTGCCGGTCTTGAGACTCCCACTGCCTATAACTCGGTGATCAATATAAATGAAGGCGATGACTCCGACAATATTTTCGTTGAAGATAATGGTTTCCGTTATAATGCGTGGAGCAAGGACACAAACGGTGACTCACAACCAACAGAACCGCTTTATTGGACTTGGGTTCCCGGAAAGTCGACTCCGGCTGCGATTCAGGAATTTAGGTTTCAACCCACGGGGAGCATGCTGACATCAGCTGTCGGCACATCCTATGCCCGCGGTAAGCGTGGATTCATAAAATTCGCAAGCGGTGGCAAGCACACGGCATCATTCTATTACTTTTCGGGTTCACACGGTCTCAATACTTTAGGTGTAGATGTTATCAATGCTGATGGTGAGATCGTTGCATCTGATTATCATATAGGCTTTTCAGGCGGTATATCACGTAATAATGTCTATACGCTCGATATACCTGAAGCCGGAACCTATCTCGTACGCTACTTCGTTGAAATTGGTACAGAGACCATCACGTCCAACGGTTCAATAACATGGAGTCCGGCAGTGAGTGACGGTGAGAATCCTTTAACTCCGGTTGATCCTGGTGAATCGGATGACAATACCCTCCGTAATATCGTTGGTCGCTGGAGCCGCCACACTACTCTTGAGGCCGGTAAAACATGGAGTGTCAGTGCCGTCATTGGTTTGATCGCTCCGGGACAGAGTCGTCGATCGGTTCTTGCTTACAGCGAACGGGAGCGTGCCGTACCCTGGCGTCCGTTCCCTATCTATAATTCATGGTATGAACTCAATATCGACCGTAATAACTCTGCCACATATACCGGTCACATGACGATAGACGACTGTGTAAGTGTTGTCAAACAGTGGAACTCCAACCTCTACGACAAGCATAAAGCCAATATTAAATCGTTTGTCTGGGATGATGGTTGGGACGAATACGGCACATGGACATTCAATAAAAACTTCCCTAACGGCTTTACCGAAGCCGATGTCGAGGCAAAGGCAATGAATTCCGGTATCGGCACATGGCTTGGACCTGTCGGAGGTTATGGCACTTCGGGGCAGTTACGTCGTCAATATTGGTCAGATAAGGGAGGAATGCAGTTGAGTAATCCTGTTTATCATCAGGTATTCCTTGATGCACTCAAATACATGGTTGACAACTACAATTTCAATTTCTTCAAGCTCGACGGTATTTCAGCTCAATCAAGTGCTGTTGGACCCGATGCCGGTTATATCGGGGAGGAAAATGCTGAAGGTATTATTGAAGTTATACGCGAAGTGCGCAAGATAAGTCCCGAAATGTTCTTCAACACCACCGTAGGTACCTGGGCTTCGCCATTCTGGTTCCATTTCACCGATGCGGTCTGGCGTCAGGAATCCGACTGGCAGGTTATCGGTAACCAGGGTGATGACCGCGAACGCTGGATAACTTACCGTGACCGGTTGGTTTATAAGAATTTTGTTCAGAATTCACCTCTTTGTCCAATAAACACTCTCATGACCCACGGTTTCATTCTCACAGAGAAAGGTAACGTTTCGAAAACAATGGACTATGATGGAATTGTTCGTGAAATGCGTTGTGCGTTTGCATGCGGTTCGGGAATGGTAGAACTTTATTGTGATGCCAAGTTACTCAACACCATCAACGGTGGCGCCTTATGGGCAGATCTTGCTGAGTGTATCCAGTGGCAGAATAAAAATGCCGACGTTCTTCCCGATATACATTGGGTAGGCGGCAGTCCCTGGGACGGTATCAGAACCAATGTATATGGTTGGGCTTCATGGAACGGCACTAAAGCGACTCTCGCACTCCGAAACCCCTCCACTTCGCCAGCGACGTTCACGTTCTCTCTGCGAGAGGCTCTTGAAATTCCTGAATATCAGACATCGCCTATCTATTTTACTCCTGCCTTTAAGGTTCAGGATAAACTTGCCGGTTTTGTAACAGATACAGCTCTTAATCCCGATGATCAAATTACCGTTACACTTCCCGGATCAAGCGTATTTGTGTTTGATGGTTCAACCACGGGTGATAGTTCCAGCGTAGCAGGAATATATATCGATAATGCCGTTCAAACTGAATATTTCAATCTCTACGGTCAGCGCGTGCATACTCCAGTTACACCGGGTGTTTATATCGAACGCACCGGTAACACTGTTCGCAAGATACTCATAAACGATAATACAATTCTACCACAGTAAGGGAAAGTCTACTGAGCCTAATATAGCTCACTCAGTTTTGTGTGTAGGAAGCAGAACGATCTCTTTCTGCAGCAGATCAAGAAACTTAGCTGCATGCGCTCCATCCATCTGCGTGTGATGGAACTGGAACGATACGGTCAGATAGGTTTTGAACCATTTCCTTTTGTATCGTCCCCAGATCATGAACGGATTGTTGAAAACGCCGCTGTACATTCCAACTGCTCCGTCAATCTTATATTCCGGCATGGCCGATGTTCCGATAACCATGCTGTTGTGTATATCATGGTTCCGGCACGACATGGCAACTTGTTCGGTAAGTCTCAGGTAGTCGCCATTGAACTGCCTGAGGGAGCTGTTGAACGGTATGTCACATGAGCTAATCTCGCCGTCAGTGTTGGCGATGATCGTATTGATCGCGATTGAGTCATACACCATGAGTCTGTTGTCGACCGGAAGCAGAAAGAACTCTTTGATCTGTACTGCGGCTCTCCCTATACACCAGCACATAAGCATGTTGAATTTATAGCCGTGGCGGTTTGAGAAGCGTCGTAGCGTGGTTACGTCGAGAGTTTTGAACAATGTCACCATAGGCATCGGAGTATTCATCCACATTCGGAATGCATATTCTCGGGTAGTTTCTTTCGGATCTATCTCTTTCATTTTTTTCTGGCAAAACTACTGAAAGTGAAAGATTGCCGATAGAATAAAATAGACATTATACCGGCGCAGTGAAAAGATCGGAATAGGGATTACAAGTCTTTATCAGTTGTGTCGGAGTATAACCGGTCATCGTTTTGAACTCTCTTATGAAATGCGACTGATCAGCGAATCCGCAATGGAATGATATGTCGCAATAGTCGCGGTGGCCTTGTTGCAGCATGAATATTGATCTCTGAAGTCTCACAACGCGCGAATATTCCTTGACATTCATGCCTACCATCTTCCGGAATACCCGTTCAAACTGCTTCTTGCTAAGACATGACATTTCGGCCAGGTAATTAAGCGGTGTTGATGGAACCTGAAGCATTCGGGTGACTGCGATTCCGATCCTGTCGATATCAATGTGATTGATGATTCTGTCGGTAAACCAGTTGTCGAGTAGTTTTACGGTGGTAAGGTCATCATCGTCCGAATTCAGTATTCTTGTCGCGAGTTCGTTAAGTTCTCGATTCCCGATATCCTCTCCGCTTATCTCGCAGTTGTGGAACTTATATGGTGATATGCCGATAAACATTCCGGCGGTGTGAGGATAGAAAACGATTACGATAGTTTTAACATCGTTGTCGGTAGCTACGTGCGATGAAAAATTGACTTGTCCGCTTATCGTGAACTTTCATTGAC
>CAZHHF010000016.1:0-18189 GCA_964531905.1 uncultured Bacteroides sp. | reverse complement strand
TTTTCAGAATTTCAAGGCCTTTGTCGAATTGCTCGACTTTTTCGAGCTTTGTACGGCCGGAACCGATGATGTCGAAACCGCCTGTGTTACGGTATTCATCGATAATTTCAGCAGTGAGTTCGATATAGTTGTGGTCAACGAATCCACCGGGTCCCATAAGGAAACCATAGAGGTGGCTGTCACGGTTGATTTTTTTGATTCCGTCAAACAGACCGCTGATCACATTGTGTCCTCCAGGTGCCTGACCTCCTGAGAGGATAACTCCAACGTTGATCGGTTTTGATGCTGTTGGAGCAGCAGTGCGTTTTTCGAACTTAATTTCGGGTAGTCCGTAGGTGTTGGGGAAAAGTTTTTTGATTTCTTCCTGATCGGCAACCGACTGTGTCGGTTTACCTTCTTCTACTTGAACTGCGCCAGTCAGCACCACTGGAAGTTTTGGCTGATAGGCCGCACGTGCTTTTTGCAATGCGCTCTTTTTCATATTTTGCCTTAAAATTAAAAAATATCCCTATTTGGAATTGATAATATTGGGGTGATGCAAAGTTACTAAAAACTACCTTTTTTATGAAGATGAGTAAGCATTGTTAACAAAAATTCACAAAACAATAAGAATCCCGACCCATAAACGGATCGGGATTCGGTATGTGTTTTTTATGTTAGTTAGATTATTCGTTTGGAACGAAGATCACGATACGGTTCCAGCTGTTCTGATCGTAAAGCTGAGTGTTGCTTCCGGCTGCATCGACTGCGAGACGTGAGGGATCAATTCCGTAGGTCTTAGTGAGGCAATCGTAAACGGCCTGTGCGCGCTGTTCAGAAAGCTTGAGGTTGTATGCGCTTGTACCGGTATCTTTATCAGCATAACCGCGGATAGTTACGTTCATGTCGGGATTCTGTTTGAGGTAATCGGCGATGTTGTATACATTGACCATTTCTTCGTTGCTGATACGTGCAGAGTTGATAGTGAATCGAACTGTAGTAAGAACCGGAGCGGCTGAAACTTCAGTAACCTGTTGGATTACTTCGGTAGGCGGACACGGGAGCTGTGATTCGGCTACTGCAAGTGCGGAAGCTGTGGTAGCGAGTTCTGAACGGAGGTCGTTGATCTGACTGTTGAGTCCTGCGATATATGCGAGATCGTTGCAGGGGTTATAGCTCTTGAATCCGTCGCCACCGAGTTTAAAGGTGAAACCACCGATTGCAGAGATATTCATGTCAACAGGTGCGCCATAGCTTACACCGTTAAAGTTATCGCCTGCGAACATCGCACGTCCTTCCATGAAGAAGTTAACATATTTGCTGAGACGGAAGCGGAGCTGTAAACCTGCCGATACAGGAAGAGTCCAGGAATTAGTCTTAACTTTGTCTCCGTTTTCGCGGCTGATGTTGAGAGCGGGTGACTGGAGGTCCCATGTATAGTTACCGCCGAGTCCTACATAAGGAACTATAGAGAAAACTCTGTTGGGATTTACTCCACCGAGTGAGTTGCACATATCCCACATTATATCGAAATTAGCGTTTGCAATCTTACCCTTACTGTAGGCCTGATCATCAAAGTGGATCGCTCCGTAGTTGAAAGCCAATCTCCATCCGAGATAGGGAGACATCCATTTACCGAAGCCTACATTATAAACCGGAGTGATGTGGTGCTTTTTATCACCTTCTTTCAGGTTGTATTCTACAAATGGCGACTGGATACCGGCACCTAATTGAATGAACCAGTTGTCGCGGTTGGTTGAATAATAATGATCCTTGCATGCCGGTAGTTCAGTTACGGTGACTGATTCTTGTTCTACTACTACAGCGTCTTGTGCGTTTGCTTGGTTGGCAGTAAAAAGAGCGCCACCACATGCAGCCATTGTAAGGAATAATTTTGTTCTCATCTTGTTTTGAATTTTGGTTACACGATAATTGTTATTTTAATTTTAAAGTGATGAAAAGTCCTTATGTTTTTACCGATTCTCACACTTTGAAAATATAACATCGGTGGTTGGCGGTTTGTTCACATTTTTTGATTTTGTTTTTGGTATGGTAACGTAAATTGCTTGAAATTCACTATCTTTGCATATATATAATCAAAAAAAATATTTTTTATGAAGTGGTTTGATCCGATTAAAAGATTCGGAAACAAAAGAGAAAACGGTATATATTTCCCCAGGATGTGGCGTATCTGTGTGGGGGATGTTAATTCGTTTACCGAACTATGGTCGCTCAGGCTTACTTCGACGCGTCTGATAGGGATTTCTATTGTTGTTATCATCGCTATAGCTGCAGCCGGTATCGCTCTTGTGGTAGCAACTCCTTTACGAACGCTTCTTCCTGGTTATCTCGGTAACGGATCGCGTGATGCGTTCGAGACAATGGCGTTCAGACTTGATTCATTGTCGGCTGTAGTTGAATATCAGAATGACTATCTTGACAATATATCAGCAGTATTCAATGATGAGATAGCCGATGTTGAGATTACTCAGCCGGTGTTGTCTGATTCGGTAGGGATGATTCCTGTTGATTCACTTTTACCTACCTCGGATGTTGAGCGCCGCTTCGTAAAACAATATGAACAGCGTGAAAAACATAACCTTTCGGTATTGTCGCCGATAATTGCTGAGGGGATGACTTTTTTTAGTCCTGTGACCTCGGCTGCCGTGGCCGATGGGGAAGCATCGCGTACTGATAGCCGCGGGATAACATTCCTTACGGGTGCGGGTGCAAGAGTGTCATCGGTGTACCGTGGAACTGTTGTTGCTACATGGATTGATCCGGTATCGGGAGATTTATCGGTGGCCGTTCAGCATCCACGTGATTTTTTCAGTGTTTACACCGGTATGGAGTCGCTATTTGTCAACAAAGGTGATAAAGTCAATGCGGGTTCATCGCTTGGAGTCACGAGGCGAAGCAAACCTTCGCTAACCTTTGAATTATGGCATAACGGATCAATTCTAAATCCGCGTGACTATATAGCTATGTAGATCTGGTTTTCTTCCGATATAATAATGTGAGGATTGCTCCGCGTGTAAACAAGTAAACGATGAAAGCAGTCCAAAGGCCGTGATTGCCCAATATGGGAAACAGAATCCATAGTGTTATGAAGAACAGAAGCATGGAGATGGCCATAGACGTCAGCATTGCACGCGTGAGCGTTGCTCCAATAAAAATACCGTCCCATGTGAATGCGGCAAATCCGGCAAGTGGAATAGTTATAGCCCAGATTGTGTATTCCCGGCTTGATGCTATCACTTCAGTATCATTGCTGAGTAACTGAAGCAAATAATCGCTACCTATAAAATAAATACAGGTGAAAGCGATTGAGAGTGAGGCACTCCATTTGAAAAGTGAACTGACAACGCTACGAAAGCCGATGTTGTCGTTCGCTCCGATGTATTTTCCGGCCATTGCTTCACCGGCGAACGCGAAGCCGTCCATAAAATAGGAGAATATTATGAAAAACTGCATCAGGAGTGTATTTACGGCAAGCATAATGGTTCCTTGTGTGGCTCCGCATCGGGTGAACCATACAGTTACCGCTATAAGGCAGATGGTGCGAAGGAAAATATCGAAATTGATAGAGAAAAATTTTCTGAATTCTTTTCGGTCAAAGACAATGGATGGGTTGAATTGTGTGATTTTGAATGAATGTCGTTTAGTAAGGATAAGTCCGAGCAAGCAGCCTCCCCATTGTGCTGAAAGTGTTCCGATGGCAACTCCTGCGATTTCCATTTTGAACACAAATACAAGTATAAGGCTAACTGTGATGTTTACTGAGTTTATAAAAAATGAGATCCACATAGGAGTGCGGGAATCCTGCATCCCAATGAACCAACCGGTCAGTGAATAGTTGGCAAGGACGGCCGGTGCGCCATATATCAATATGTAGAAATAGGTCTCGACAAGTTTCGATGTGGTCTTGTCGGTGTCCATCAGCATCGTGGATATCCCTATAATAGGTTTCTGCAACAATATCAGAAGCAGTCCTCCGCATAATGCTACAATCAGTGAGCGGTGAAGAATGTTGTTTATTGCTCGGGTGTCACGGCGTCCATACTCCTGGGCAGTTATACCGCTGGAACCCATCCTGAGGAAACCGAATGCCCAGTAAATCATATTGAAAAGTGTGCCGCCAACAGCGATGGCGGCAATAAACATGGCGCTCCCCATGTGTCCTACGATTGCCGTATCAACAAGTGCCAGAAGCGGAGTTGTGATGTTTGCGACAATCGAGGGAATGGCGAGCGCCAATATTTGTCGGTTGATCGACGAAAGTTTCAAAAGATTAAAGTTTTTTAGCTCTACAGCTGTCCCATACGAGGTATGAAATCAGAAGAACGTATGCTATACATCCGAAAATCTGCAGATTGATAGCCGAAATTCCGGCAACATATTCGAATCCGAAGAAGCGGGTAAGTGCCGCGAATACTCCGAAGAGCGCTCCACCGGCAATGAGACCCGATGAAATCAATGTACCGCGATCGCGACGTGCGTCGGCAACAGCTTTTTCTTTAGATGAGTGTTCAACGAAGTATGCGATAGCTCCACCAACCAATAAGGGAACGTTGAGCTGCATCGGGATAAACATACCGAGACAGAATGCAAGCGCAGGAACACCAAGCCAGTTGAGAAGCAGTGCAAGTACTACGCCTACCATATAAAGAATCCACGGAGTTTCGCCACCCATCATAAGAGGTTCAATCACTTTTGCCATCGCATTGGCCTGGGGGGCAACAAGTGCATTGGGGCCGGTAAAGCCATATACATCGTTAAGCACGAGCATCACGCCACCAACTGTCGCTGCAGAGACGAGTGTGCCGAGGAATTTCCACTGTTCTTGTTTTTTAGGAGTTGTTCCGAGCCAGTAACCTACTTTGAGGTCGGTTACGAAGCCTCCTGCCATAGAGAGAGCTGTACATACTACACCGCCGATAACCATTGAAGCGACGATACCCGATGTTCCGCTAAGACCGATTCCAACGAAGATTGCCGAAGCAACGATAAGAGTCATGAGGGTCATACCTGATACCGGATTAGATCCCACGATTGCGATCGCATTTGCTGCAACGGTAGTGAAAAGGAATGCGATAACCACAACCACTATCCATGCAATTACAGCCTGGAAGAAATTGTGAATCACGCCGAAGTAGAAGAACAGGAATGTGGCTACAAGAGCAATAGAGATGAAAAATACGATATGCTTCATCGAGATGTCAAGTTGCCATCTTACGGGAGTGGCGTTTCCTGCTCCTTTGAATTCGCTGCGCGCAAGTCCAACAGCCTGACGGATGATAGGCCATGACTTGATGATACCGATCACACCGGCCATTGCGATACCTCCGATACCGATCATGCGGGCATAGTCGCTGAATATCTGCTGCGGTGTCATAGCAACGATTTCAGCGTTGCCGTAAGTTCCCATAAGGGGAATTATCATCCACCACACGAAGAATGAACCGGCGCAGATTATAAACGCATATTTAAGGCCGATAATATAACCGAGGCCGAGAACTGCTGCAGATACATTACAACTAAGAACAAGTTTCGTTTTTGCTGCTATCGCCTGACCCCAGTCGGTTGCATAAGTCGAAATTGTATTTGCCCAGAATCCGAATGTCTCAACGATGAAGTCATAAAGACCTCCGATAAGTGCGCTGATAACAAGTGTTTTCGCCTGGCCATTGTCTTTAGTAGCCTGACTGCTGGCAAGTACCTGAGTTGTTGCGGTAGCTTCGGGGAACGGGTATTTCCCATGCATGTCTTTAACGAAATACTTACGGAATGGAATAAAGAACAGTATGCCGAGAATACCTCCGAGCAGTGAACTCAAGAATACCTCAAGGAAGTTGACGGTGATTTCGGGATATGTCGCCTGAAGGATATACAGGGCAGGAAGTGTAAAGATCGCACCTGCGACAATCACACCTGAGCAAGCACCGATTGACTGGATGATTACATTCTGGCCAAGCGGGTTCTTCAATTTGAGGGCTCCAGAGAGTCCGACAGCAATTATGGCAATTGGAATCGCTGCTTCAAAAACCTGTCCTACTTTAAGTCCCAGATAAGCTGCCGCCGCGCTGAAGATAACAGCGAGTAAAAGTCCCATTCCGACAGAGTAGGGCGTTACCTCGCGATATTCATGCGCAGGATGCATCAGTGGCCGATATTCTTCATCGGCTCCCAGTTCGCGGAACGCGTTCTCCGGGAGTTCTACAGGATCGGTCACGTCATGGATGTTTTCTGTTTTCATGATTTTGATGTGAAATGTGATATGTAGTTTGAAAATTATCGTTTTAGAATGTCGAGCGTATCAACTAAAATTTCAGTAACCTGCCGCTTGATGGCATTATTGTCTTGCCAGAAACGGGTGCGGAGTTTCCCTTCAATGTAAAGACGAGCGCCTTTGGTTATATATCGTTCTGCGATTTCGGCATTCTTTCCCCATAAAATAAGATTGTGCCATTCGGTATGCTCCGGAATAACGTTACCGGTAGCAGTTGTCTGAGCCGGTTCGGTCGTAGCCAGCGAGATCGTTGCGAGTGTCTTGCCTTCGATCATCCTGATCTCAGGATTACGTCCGACATTTCCAACGAGTATGACTTTGTTTACTGACATTAATCATTAGTTTTATAGGGTATCGTATTTGCAAAGTTAGTCATATTTTTAGTTATATGAAAATGAAGGAGTGCAAAATGCTTGACAATATGGGGCTGTGATACGTGATATTACGATATAAATTACTAAATTGCACCCGAATTTTGATTCTTACCACTTACTTACTGCATTTCAAATGAGATTCCCTGCTTTTCTAATTCTATTTTCATTAGTTATTCAAACGGTTGATGCCGACGTTGTCAAAACTTCGAATATAATCGAAACATCAGTACCTCCCGTCCGCATAGTGTGGATGTCGGATAGTTCCGGCGAATTTATCAAAGGTGAGAGTGTGTTGATTGAGCCGTTCAGCGGCCAGGTTAGTGTTAATAATTCTGCCAACTCTGTTACCATGATAAGCAATGGAAAGAAAAAAGCATCTATTTTGCTTGATTTCGGGAAGGAAATATACGGTGGACTCAAGATATATACCGGTATGGCCCGGACTCAATCGCCGACGCATCTTCGTGTGTGTTTAGGTGAATCGGTCACCGAGGCAATGAGCGATACAGATATTCCTGATAATCCTCAGAATCCAACCAATGATCATTCTTTGCGTGATTACAATCTTGAAGCCCCGTGGTTAGGCAGTGTTGAGTGTGGTAAAACCGGATTCCGTTTTGCACGTATTGATCTGCTTGATACTGTTCAGCCGTTCCCATTGCGATATGTTGAGGCGCGCAGTTTCATTCGTGATATACCCGATGTCGGTTCGTTCCATTGTTCCGATCCTCGTCTCGAAGATATATGGTCGACAGGTGCCTATACTGTAAAACTTAATATGCAGGATTTTGTGTGGGATGGAATAAAGCGCGACCGTCTTGTGTGGATCGGTGACATGCACCCGGAGGTTACGACAATTACGACTGTTTGGGGTAATGATAATGTAGTGAATCGAACTCTCGATTATGCTAAAGATGATACTCCGCTTCCAGGATGGATGAACGGACATAGTTCCTACTCTTTATGGTGGCTAATCATTCAACGCGATCTCTATCTTCACACCGGTGACAGTGCGTATATTAATTCTCAAAGAGAATATATCAATGGTTTGGTAAAGCAGATTGACGCTTGCGTAGATGAGAACGGATGTGAACATCTTGATGGGACGCGTTTTCTGGATTGGCCTACTTCGGAGAATATCGAAGCAGTTCATTGTGGATTGCAGTCGCTTACGAAAATTGCAATGGAGGCGGTTCAGGATATAGCGCGATGGACCGGTGATAATGAAATGATGGAAAATGCAACATCTTGTCTCAGTCGTCTCGCACTTACAAAAACACCGCTATCGGAGAATAAACAAGCAGCCGCACTCAATATCATATCGGGAAATTCTACTGATCCGGAACGGGAGTCGCAGGTTATTCTTAAAAATGGAGCATCAGGTTTTTCGACTTTCTACGGCTATTATATGCTGGAGGCGCTTGCGGCAACCGGTCATTATGACGAGGCAATGAAATTGATTTCAGATTATTGGGGATCAATGCTTGATCTTGGAGCGACGACATTCTGGGAAGATCTTAATTATAATGATGTAGACTCATCTGGTAGGATCGATGAGTTTGTTCCGGCGTATAAACACGATATTCATGCACAAGGAGGTGCATATTGCTACAAGGGACTCCGACTGAGTCTGTGTCATGGTTGGGCATCGGGTCCGACTCCGTGGCTTACACGCTATGTACTTGGTATTAGACCGTTGGAACCGGGATGTGCGACAATCGAGATTAATCCTAACCTCGGTTATCTCGAATATGCTTCTGGTACAGTTCCTACTCCTAAAGGGGTTGTCAAAGTTTCTGTTGTCAAAGACGCTTCGGGTAAACCGGTAGCTGATGTTCAGGCTCCTGTAGGAATCAAAATCATAAATATGAGCAAAGGTAAAGTTGAGAGTTATTAGAGCCTGACCGACAATAAATGTAAACTATAAGGCAGTCAGTCGTTGAATAGGTTTTAATGTCGCTCTTTGGAAAATTGACCATTTTTTAAGGAAAGATGACCAAAAAACAGCGTTGATACAAAATAATTATGTTATCTTTGCTGCGTATTTATTAATTAAAATTTATGAAAAAATTATTATCGGCTCTCGCTGCAGCAGTCGTAACTTTTTCAGCTGTTGCTGAAGGCTATCAGGTTAATACCCTGAGCGCTAAACAGAATGGAATGGGGCATACCGGAACTGCATTGAAACTTAATTCTGAAAGTATGATATTTAATCCTGCCGGTATGGGATTTATGGACAGGACTCTTGATGTAAGCGGTACCGTTACCGGTATTTTTGCAACAGGAACAGCAACTGTAGGCAATACCAAATATACTACTGATAATCCTGCATCGACTCCTCTTAGTCTTAATCTCGGTTTTTCGATTTATGACAATCTTAAGGCAGGTGTTTCGTTCTATACTCCGTATGGAAGTAATATTAATTGGACAGATAACTGGGCAGGTGCGTTGCTCAATCAATCATGTAAACTTGCAACATATACTATCCAGCCCACTGTGGCATGGCGTCCGATCCCGCGCCTGTCGGTAGGAGCCGGTCTCATGATGACTTGGGGAACTGTTGATTTGAATAAAGGACTCGTATCACCTCAGACCGCTGATGCGATACTTGGCATGAACGGAATTGATTATCGCTTCGGTACAACAGTCCCGGCGTCAGTCAATCTGAACGGTTCAACTAAAATTGCTGTTGGATTCAATATCGGAGCTATGTATGACATCAACGACCGTTGGACAGTAGGAGCATCATATCGTTCCGAAATGAAAATGAAAGTAAAGGCAGGTACGGCTTCCGTCAGCTATGTCAATGAAATATCAAAGCAGCTCCTTGAGCAACGTCTCGGATTGCTTGATCAGGCAAATTTCAAAGCGGAGATGCCATGTGTGGCTATCCTTAATGTCGGAGGATCTTTCAAGCCGATTGATAATCTCGTAGTTGCTGCTGACGTACAACTCTCTTTCTGGAGTGCATATAAACAACTCGATATAGAGTTTCTTAGTGAGCAGCTGATCCCATACAATCAGCATTTACCGAAAAATTACCGTAATGCGCTCTGTTATCATATTGGCGCCGAATGGGGAGTTACGAAACGCTTCGATCTTCGCGCCGGAATGATGATCGATACAGCGCCTATGCGTGACGATATATATAATCCCGAGACCCCTGGAATGACTAAAATCGAACCGTCATTAGGATTATCATTCCGTCCGGTTTCAAATTTCTCAATTGACGTTGCGTTCATGTACGTGGCAGGTCTTGGCAAAGATAATGCATCCTGTTCCTACAAGAATCTCGTAACCGGTGCAGAAGAAACGTTTGTCGCCGATTACAAGGTACATGCTTTAATTCCGTCGATCGGCTTTTCATTTAGCTTCTGAAATTTCTAAGGTGTATCAATAGGTAGAGCCGGCTGTTGCATCAAACAATAATTTGTTCGATGTGCAGCCGGTTTATTTATTGATTATATTTGTTTCTCTATCGTCATTTGCTTAAATTTGTCGCAACTAATAACCCTGTAAATTAAATTTGATTATGAAATTACGATCATTAATAATCGCATCGCTTATGATAATTCCGGCATTTGCTGCATCGGCTTCCGGAGAAGTAAAAGAGATAGAATCACCGGTCTCAATGCGTGTATATTTGCCCGATCAGTCGGTTGCAACCGGCAGAGCAGTTGTGGCGTTACCAGGTGGAGCATACCGTCATCACGCTATTGATCGCGAAGGATACGATTGGGCGCCGTTTTTCAATGATCGCGGTATCGCATATATTGTAGCCAGATATCGGATGCCTAATGGTGATCATACGGTTCCCGTCAACGATGCAGAGGCAGCAATAAAGATGGTAAGAGACAGTGCTGAAGTATGGCATATCAATCCTAATGATGTAGGTATAATGGGATCATCGGCCGGTGGTCATCTTGCATCGACTGTTGCTACTCACTCCAAAGGAGAGTTCCGTCCCGATTTCCAGATCTTGTTTTATCCGTTGATAACTATGGAGGATCCGTATAGCCATGAGATGTCGAGAAAAAATTTCCTGGGTGAGAATCCGTCGGAAGAACTGATGGCGGAGTTCTCCAATGAAAAGCATGTCACCCCCGAGACTCCGCGTACGTTCATGGTGTTCTGTGACGATGATCCCGACGCACTCCCGATGAACGGAGCGATGTATTATATGGCGCTGACTAAAAATAAAGTTCCGGTCTCATATCATGTTTATCCCGACGGCGGTCACGGATGGGGATTTAAACCAATGTTCAAATATCACGCTGAGATGAGGAGCGATCTTTCAGCGTGGCTCAGGAGTTTTTGACCAATTCCGTTACTTTTAGAAGTCTACAGTCAGTCTAAGATTGATTTGTCGGCGCGTAAGATAATTTGGAACGGCGTATTGGATGTTGTTCACATCAGTTACCCAGTAATAGCCTGCGACATTTGAAATGTCGAGAAGATTGAACACGTCAAGGCCGAGCCATGCCGATTTGAATATGCGCCCGAGTCCCGACCGGTTGTTTTCATCATTCTCAGGAATCAACGCATAGCTCACTCCGATGTCGACGCGTTTGTAAGCCGGCGCACGGAAATATCCTTTGTCGCGTGTGGAACGTGGTGCAGTTGTAGGGAGACCATCCGACAGAATTCCGCGTAGATTGAATTTCAGTCGGGGAATTTTAGGAAAATAATCGGTAAAGAACAGAGCGAAACTATATCGACGGTCAGTTGGTCGAGGAACATGAACGCCGTTAAGGAGTTCATCGGTTTTCATTAGAGAAAAACTGATCCAGGAGTCGCTTCCGGGAACGAATTGTCCGAATAGTTTCATGTCTATTCCGGCAGTGTAACCATTGGTCTCGTTTTTTCCGGAGTAAACTGTCTTAAGATTTTCTATTTCGTATGGAATAAGATTGTTCAGCTTCTTGTAATAAAGTTCTCCCGATAGCTTGAACGGGCGATTGAACGCACGGAAAGTATAGTCTGATCCGAAAATGAGGTGTATACTCTGTTGTGATTTTATATCCGCATTGAGTTCTATGACATTATTGCCGTTACCGTCATCTACAGGCTGCCGATATTCTTTATAAAAAGGTGACTGATAGTATATACCGGTTGCGAACCTGAAAGTCCATGCATTATTGCGCTCAGGAATGAAGGCAATGTTGGCTCTCGGAGATATAAGGAACTCTTTGTTAAAGTCCCAGTAGCTCATTCGCAGACCCGCATTGATATTGAAATAACCCGATGATGTCTCTATTCGGTAAGTATCATCGATATATGCTGAAACACGGTTTGTAGAAAGGTTATGTTGCGATGACAAACTGTAGATCATCCTCAATGCATCAGGGTCGATGGGGAGAGTGTGGCCTGCAGAATCACGGAGTTCATATTCTCGTGCGCGTTCGTGAATCGTTTCATGATTCATTGAAAGTCCATAAGAAAGGTTATGATGCGATAGTCCGAGACGACCTTTCAAGGCAAGTGACATCACACTCATTTTAAGACGGTTTCGTGCATGTTCGTGATAACGACCAACGCCGAGTTCTCCGCCGATAGCGTTTCCATCGCCGGAATTACCACCGGTTGTTCCTGCTTGATCAAGCCAATATTCGCCGAGAATATCGTAGGCGACGAGTTCATTAGTAAGGTAGCCTGATGCAAGCAGTGATATTGCCGATGAACGTGACTTGACGTAATCGAGGGAAAGAGCGCCGAACCATGTTTCGAAACGGTCTTTCTCCTGGCCGTCGAAGTAGACTTTGAATTGTTTTGCATCGGTTGATGTTCCGAAATTCGTTGTGCGTGATGACGGAATGAATTTATAATTATTGATCGCCATATTACCAAGTAATGAGATTCTCATCCTATTGTTTATTTTGTAGATGAGATTCGTTTGGTAATCGAAGAAATTAGGGTCGTATTCCCCTTTAGTCTCCATTGAGCTGAGTAAGGATGAATTACGCTTGTATCTGATTCCGTGGAGTTGAGAGAAGCGTCTTGAGTTCTGACCGAATGCAGCTGATGCTCCCATCATGCTCAATGTTACAGTTCCTTCAAGTGCTTCGGGTTCACGATAAGTGATATCAAGGACTGATGACATTCTGTCGGCATAGGGCGCTGAGAAACCACCGGTTGAAAATGCGATAGAACCGACCATGTCGGGGTTGATGATACTAAGACCTTCCTGTTGTCCCGATGTTACAAGTTGCGGTCGATAAACTTCCACTCCGTTGATATATACCGAGTTCTCATCGAATGTTCCACCACGAACCGAATATTGCGACGACATTTCATCACTCGAATTTACACCGGCGAGGGTTGTTATAAGAGATTCCACACCGTTGCCCGATGCCGATGGCATCATACGTGAACTTTTTCTATCAATGGTCTGCATCTGCGATGTCTGTTTCTTGAAATCAGTAACTTCAATCTGAGTTAACTGATGCGATGAAGGCTGCATGGCAATGTTCAGAGCCACTTCTTTAGCCGGATCGATGAGAGTGCGTTCAATCTCTTTGTAACCGATACATGTAAATACAATTTTAATTGTATCGGAGTAATGTGTGGTAAGTGAATACCGGCCATCTAAATCGGAAATTGTACCTACGGAAGTTCCCGCTACACGAACAGTGACGAACTCGAGCGGATCATTTTTGGTATCGGTAACCTTTCCATGAATGAGAACATCATGCTGCGCAGCATGGGATATCCCCGAAGCTACGAGCATGAAGATGATTATTATGAATTGTTTTATCGGCATAAGTATCTGTGTATGCCTATATAACGGTTAACTGGCACGGTTATTGTATCACCGGATCGCCTGCTACGGAGATGAGCATTTTATCAGGATCCATGTAAGTTGTTGCCATCTCACGGATCTTTTCGGGCGTAACCTCTTTGATTGCCCGTTGCTGACGGTAGAAGTATCCGTCAGGAATTCCTACAATCTGTTTCTTAACGTAGTAGTCGATTACGCTGAATGGATTATCGAGAGTTGATGCGAGCGATGATTGCATGTAACGTTTTACGGCGGTTAATTCACTATCGCACATCAGCTCCGATGCCAGTTTACCGATCTCATTCTTTACTTCTTCAATTACCGGTTTCACATATTCATTGGCACATTCACAGGTTATGCCTATGTAGGCTCCTTCGTGCGTACCCATTACTCCAGCATTGATTCCGTAGGTATATCCTTTTTCCTCGCGTATATTCGCCATCAATCTGCTTCCGAAATATCCGCCGAGTGCAGTTGTCGCTATTCTCAGAGAATCGTAATCGGGATGATTCCGGTCTATAACGGGGATTGCTATGTTGACGGCACTCTGAAGCTTGTCGGGTATCGAATCTATTTTAAGCTGGGTGGAATAATCGGGAGATAACTGTTTGATGTTGAGATCAACGGCAGGCTTATTGAAGTTGATATTCTCAAATGTTTCAGTAATTAATCGCTCAGCTTCGGGTGTGATTCTGCCTGATACGAAGAGAGTCGGCGCCGATCGGAATATTATATTATGATGATCGATGAGGAGCTGACGTGTGACATCATTGATGCTCTCCTGCGTGTCATTGAATGCAACCGGATGATTTTTACCATAGATTTGCTGTTTTATCAGCGTTGAAGCCCGGAAACTAACTTTTTTATTGTCGAGTTCTGTAGCGGAAAGAAGTTTTTTCCGTTTAATTTCTATGATATCATCTGGAAAAGTAGGATTACATATAATATCCGTCAGGATGGGTAATACCTTTGACAGACGTGAATTGAGAGAATGAAGCGATACTGTAGAGTGATGAAGATGAGACTTTATAGCGAGCCATGAACCGTTAAATTCGATATCAGATGCGATTTCCTCGCTTGAGCGGTTGATAGTAGCTTCATTGAGTGTCATATCCGACAGCTTAGGTGCTGAAAAGTTGTCGGACTCGCATATTCCACCGTTCCACATAACGAGAATATTATTGATCTCATCGTCACCCTGATTTAGTGTTACCAGCCGAACTCCATTACTTAAAGTAGTTTCACTCGGTTCCGGAATACTCATTTCCGGGAAATCGCTGACAGGTGGCTGAATAGTACGGTCAAGCATAATATTCGTAGGGATTCTTTTAGTTTACAGGTTATTTCTGAGGCAGAATTGACGTGCTTCCGTCAGATCCTCAGGAGTGTCTATGCCGATTGTCGGTGATTCGGTGATCCCTACAGCTATACGGTATCCGTTCTCGAGCCATCGTAGTTGTTCAAGCGATTCGGCGATCTCTAAGGATGACTGAGGTAGACTTGTGATCTGCTCGAGGACATTTGAACGATATGCGTACATTCCTATATGAATATAGAATGTGCGATGGTCAAGCCATTCTTTCCACTCGTAGTTGCGTATATATGGTATTATGGAACGGCTGAAGTATAAAGCTTTACCATTATTATCGAAAACCACTTTAACTTTACTCGGATCGAAAAGTGCATCGAAACCGTTGGCAGGATCAAACGGGCGGGCGAGCGTTGCAATATCGGTCTCAGGATTATCAAAGCATTTTTTTAGTTCCTTGATCTGTTCAGGATCAATGAACGGCTCGTCGCCTTGAATGTTGATGACAACATCGGCATCAGATGCGATTTTACGGTATGCTTCTGCGATACGGTCGGTTCCGCTTCGATGGTCAGGTGACGTCATGATTACCTTACCTCCGAATCCTTCAACAGCTTCACGGATACGATCGTCATCGGTCGCAACATAAACTTCATCGAGTGCGCTTTGTGCGCGGTGATAAACACGTTCGATCATTGACATGCCGCAAATATCGGCAAGCGGTTTACCAGGGAATCGGCTCGATGCATAACGTGCAGGTATTATAGCAATAAACTTTGACATTTTACGGATAATGTTTTTATTTTACTATTTGTCGGTTATCGGTTTCTTATTTCTGATAAATGCAGGTAATAGAAAAATTCCGATCAGTAGATATATATAATAGGTGAGAAGTCTCCAAAGCAGCGCAAGAATCATAACGACTCCGCCTCCTGATATGAGATCGCCGTAATAAGCTTTGAAAAGCCATTCGCTGACTCCGCTTCCACCGGGAGTAGGTGAGAACATAAGTATTGCCCAAACCACGAACTGTCGCCCGAAAACAACTGCCTGTGAAGCATCGGGTACAAAACCGAAGAATAGAGCGTTGACGACGAGATACCGGCTGATCCATGACAGACATGTAGCTCCAAATGCTTTAAACCACCATCCGGCATCGCGTGTACGAAGCGATATAGATGTGGCGACCATATTGTCGGTAAGTTCAACTACGTTTTTGTGCCATCGTAAGAGAGGCTTCCAGCTGAAAATGCGGTCAAGCAGTTTTTTTACTGCCGTAGGTCGTAAAATGATACCGAAGAACAAAAGTGCGGTCCATATAACGATAATGCCATAGACTATCCAGAACGCAGCTCTGATTCCTTTGATGACATCGGTAGAGCCGAATCCGAAAATCTCCGAATAGGGGATCGCGAGGAATATGAGCGGTGATGAGACTACGAAGAAAAGTTCGTCGAGCAACAGAGTTGTCATCGTAAGCGTGGTGGCACGTCCCATGTTGATACCTTCGCGGTTGAGAAAGAACATGCTAAGTGCGCTTCCTCCCACGCTCGATGGGGTTACCGCCGATGTGAACTCACACAAAAAAGTGACGTTAGTAGCTCTACTCCATCGCAGTTGGCGGTCGGTGAGTATTCTGAATCGCCATGCGAGTCCTCCGTCACGTCCGGCAACTGCCAGTAGAGCGAATCCTATTCCTATCCATGCACGACCGGTGAATCGGATCTCATGGATAGCCTCTATATTAAATTCTTTATTGAACAGCCACACTATCACAATTATTCCGATTACTATCGGAATCGCAACTTTGATAAGCAGGCTGCTAACGCTGTTCCCGAGTGTCATCGCCGCATGAGTGTGTCAATACATTCGGTTGTATAGGCGGGTACGTCATCGGCCTCGACAATAGCCTGAGACATGGCTACTCCGGAGATTCCTGCCGACATGAGTGTTCGGAGGTCTGGTTGCGAGATTGCGCCCGTGGCCACAATCGGAGTATTGACTCCGGCATCGCGTGTCTCTTTTACGATAGATGTATATTGTTCAACACTTACTTCCGGATACGGACCTATCTGAACATAGTCGATGTCAGCTTTTTTAAGGGCAATTATTTCAGCTGCGGTTTTAACTGATACTCCGATCACTGCATGCGGCCCAAGAAATTCTCTCGCTTCAGCAGGCAGCATATCGCCCGGTGACAGATGAACGCCATGTATTTTTAATTCGTTTGTCAATTCAACATTATGATCGAGTACGAGAAAAGTGTCGTTCTCACTGCAGAGTTGAATCAGCTGCTGCATGATATCTTTAAGTTGATCACCTTTTAACGATGTTGAAAGTTGGATCCAACGACACCCTCCTTCGATAACCATCTGAGCTTGTTCAGGGATGGAATATTTCGAATTATCGGTAGTTATGAACTGTAGCATATAGTAGTTGTTTTTGCAAAGTTACCTTTATTCATTTAAACTTCCAAATTAGGGTGAATGTTCGGAGAACTGTCGTGATAGAATAAAATTAAAACCGTTCCGCCGGGAATTTCCGACGGAACGGTAGTGTATAGGGTATGAGTTGTGTTAATGGTCAGATCAGATCCATCGTGTATAGGCGAAGTCCTGACGGTGGGGGAGTTCGGCATTGAAAGGATATACGCGGTAACCATATCGGAATACGCCTGCATCCTTGATGACTTCCTTGATGTTGTAGGTCAGTACATTTCCTTCTTCTTTTACTACTTCGAACTGGTTGGTGTGCCAAAGTTTCTCCTCGCCGTTTTCAGTTCTGTAGACTACGAGTTCAACGTGCAGATCACGTCCGATTCCATTTGTGTCGATGATAACTGATGCATTGAACTCATTTCCAGTTGTAGTTGTATTATGCTCTGTTGTGATCACGTCAAATACTTTCACGCCATCCCACAGTGATGATATTTTCTCTTTCCATGCAACGATTTCTTTAGCAAGTGCATAATCGTTGGCCTGGAGACGAGCGGTACGTGCAGCTTCTTTATCGTAGAAACGGCTGATGTAATCATCGATCATTCGTTTCATTGTGAAATGAGGTGCGATATCGGCGATTGATCCTTTGATATACTGAATCCACTCGGGTGAGTAACCTTTGGAGTTTTTAGCAAAATATAGCGGTACGATTTCATTCTCGAGCATTGAGTAAATAGTTGCCGCATCGAGTTTATCCTGCTGATCTTGCTGCTCAGGCGAGAATGTACGTTTGTCGGTGAGCGCCCATCCGGCTTTCTCATTGAAGCGGTAACCTTCGTACCACCATCCGTCAAGAACCGAGAAGTTGAGAACACCGTTCATTTCAGCTTTCTCACCTGATGTTCCTGATGCTTCGAGCGGACGGGTAGGTGTGTTGAGCCAGATATCCACGCCACTCACAAGACGCTTGGCCACGATCATATTATAGTCTTCAAGGAAGATGATCTTGCCCAGGAACTGAG
>CAZHHF010000015.1:11756-18569 GCA_964531905.1 uncultured Bacteroides sp. | reverse complement strand
CATATATTCATTTGAACTGCCCGATCTGAAAATAATGATCTCAGGAATGGTACTCGACAAAGACGAAGAACCGGTAGCCAATGCCGTTATCCGTATCGTTGGTAACGACGGATCCAACCAGAAGGAAGTCGCTCGCAACGACGGATCATTCCGGTTTCCGCTTCAGCGAGGTGTATCTTACGTGATGCTCGCCGGAGCAAAAGGATATCTCAACGCAAAACAGGAATTCACTTCCGATAACGCCGAAGAAGATGCCGAATACAATGTCGATTTCATACTCGCATCAATCAATAAACCTGTAGTTATCGACAATATCTTCTACGACTATGACAAGGCCACACTTCGTCCCGAGTCAAAAACAGCCCTCGATGAAATGGCACAGATCATGCGCGATAATCCGAATATAACCATTGAAATGGCGTCGCATACCGACCGTCATGGATCGGAACAATACAATATAAATCTGTCACAGCGTCGCGCACAGTCGGTTATCGACTACCTTATATCGGTAGGTATCGCTCCTGATCGTCTGCAAGCTCAAGGATATGGAAAATCACGTCCGAAGACTATAACCAAGAAACTCGCGAGGGAATTTCCGCAGTTCCCCGAGGGAACGGTCCTGACACCTGATTTCATTGAGACTCTCGACAAAGAAAATCAGGATGTTGCCGATCAGATCAATCGCCGTACCGAGTTCCAGGTTCTCTCAATCGACTATCAGATGTTCTGATCAACGATGGAATTCCGAACTGTCATACCTGCCAAACGCGCGCCGTTCAGCATCAGTCATTCCGAACCGGTGCTGCTGATCGGTTCATGCTTCACAGAAAATATCGGACGCATGATGCGCGGAGACCTATTCCCCGTCACGGTCAATCCGTCGGGTGTCCTGTATAATCCGGCAAGCATAGCGAAAGCTATCGGCAGCATAATCGATAATCATCCTTACACTGCCGGTCAGCTTATATTCCATAATGGTGTCTACCATTCCATGCAACATCATTCATCGTTCTCATCATGCAACAGTGACGCGGTATTGGAAAAAATCAACAGTCACATGACTGAAGCCCACCAAACGTTGAAAAACGCTTCGACCGTAATAATTACATTCGGCACAGCTACAGCCTACCGCTATCGCAAGACCGGTGAGATTGCCGGGAACTGCCATAAGATACCCCAAAATGAATTTGATACCGTCCGTTTGTCAGTCGATGACATTGTCGGCGCATGGAAGCTCCTTATTGACCGTGTGAGAGCATTCAATAATAGTGTCCGATTCATTTTCACCGTCAGCCCGATCAGATATAAAGCCTACGGGATGCACGGCTCACAACTCGATAAAGCTGTGCTGCTGACTGCCGTAGATGAAATCATCAGACAGTTTCCTGATACGGCCGAATATTTTCCCGCTTACGAGATAATGCTCGATGACTTGCGCGATTATAGATTCTATGATGCCGACATGATTCATCCGTCGACTCAGGCTGTGGAATACATTTATGAATCATTCGGCAAAACATTCTATACCGAAACGACAGCGGACCTCGCTAAACAATGCCGTAAAATAAGCCGGCGCCTCACCCATCGTTTTTTAATCGATGATCAGGATGCGATCGCTGCATTCAGGTCTGAGACCGATGAAATACTCACTGCGATGGAACGTATGCAACCCAACATCAAAGAACTCGCTCAAAACTTTGCAAAATGGCATCATTCAATGCAATAGAAATATCTGATATTCTCGCAACCGGCCAACGGCAGCATATCAATATCGCGCCGGAAGCGACTGTCACAAAGTTCGCTATTGACAGCCGCAGCGTGACCGATCCCGACTCGACCCTGTTTTTTGCCATTTCCACCGGTAATAACGACGGTCACCGCTATATAGGAGAACTATACCGGCGTGGGGTAAGGAACTTCGTTGTCAATACCGTACCTGACGGATTCCCTGAAGCCAATTTCTATCGGGTAGATGATACCGTGGCCGCCCTTCAAAAACTCGCATCGGTATGGCGCGACAGATTAAAATTTCCGATAATTGCAGTCACCGGAAGCCGTGGGAAAACCGAAGTTAAGGAATGGATATATTCCATTCTTAAATCCAATGGAATAAAAGGCCAGAGGAGTCCCCGAAGCTTCAACTCCCAGATCGGGGTGGCTTTATCGCTCCTGTCATTAGAAAACAAGGGTGACTTCGCTGTTATCGAAGCCGGTATATCACAACCCGGAGAAATGGAACGGATCGAAAAGATGGTCCGGCCCGACATCGGGGTGCTTACCAATATAACTGCCGAGCATGACGAAGGTTTTAGATCAAGAATAGAAAAGATCAATGAGAAACTGAAACTTTTTCCAGGCGTAAAGAAACTCATCTATGCACGTGACAGTGCCGACACTGAACTCAATAACCTTATCGCGAACGTAATAGGATCTGATCGCCTGATAGTGTCATGTGACACCTGCGACGGTAATCACGATAAACTCAATGCGACTACCGCATTGACAGCAGCATCGCTGATCGCTCCCGGTATAAAAGCAGATAATTTTCAGAAAATAGCTACAAGGATCGAAGTGGAGAAAGGATTAAACAACTGTATGATTCTCCACGACAGGTTCACCAACGACCTTGAATCGCTCGAGGGTGCGCTCGATTTTGCCGCCCGGCGTGTCACTGCCTCACGTTCGCTGACTCTCGTTATTGATTCATCGAAATTTGATAATGATTTCAACCTCGATTCGATTAAAAAGATAGCCGGTAAATACAACGTCGGACGGATCATAACAGTTAACAGTGTCGAGGAATTCCGTCAAAACTATTCTCCGGAATCATTCAGTAACGAAATCATCCTGATAAAGGGGTGTCCTGAAAACCGTTTCTCACAGATTGTATCGCTGCTTGAAGCGAAACAGCATGAAACTGTTCTCGAAGTGAATCTCGACAATGTTGTACACAACTATAACTTTTTCCGCAGCCGTCTACCGGCTGAAAGCGGCATAATCGTAATGCTGAAAGCCGATGGTTACGGATGTGGCGCGCTCGAACTCGCAAAGACACTCCAGTCGCAGGGCGCCGCAGCTATCGCAGTAGCAGTTGTGGACGAAGGTGTCGAATTACGCAAAGCCGGTATAACAATGCCCGTGATTGTTCTGAATCCACGCGCACGCAATTCAGGAATCATGATCGAGAACCGACTTGAGCCTGAAGTTTACAGCTTTGAACTCCTTGAAAGCATAATAAACAATGTCGAGGAGCAGCATGCCGTCAATTTCCCAATCCATATCAAAATAGATACCGGCATGCACCGGCTCGGATTCGATTACGAGTCATTGCCACGATTAGTGGAGATACTGAACAACACCGACTCGGTAACCGTTTCCACAATGTTCTCCCATCTCGCCACGGCCGATTGTCTCAACATGAATGATTACACCGACTTTCAGCTCGATTATTTTAAAAAGTGTGTCGACTATATGAAGGAGAATCTCAAATATCCGTTTAAGGCCCATATACTCAACACGGCTGGCATACTACGCTATCCCGAACATCATTACGATTTCGCCCGACTCGGAATCGGCCTTTACGGATTGCCTGTGATAAATAATGGCATTGAGGATCAGATAAAACCGGTTGCCGCATTATACTCTACTATTATCGCGCTCAGCACCCGGCATACCGGCGAAACAGTCGGATACGGACGGCGAGGTAAGATAGATGGTGACAGGATTATAGCGACCGTCCCGATAGGATACGCCGACGGCATAGACCGACATCTCGGGAACGGACGCACATCATTTATAGTTAACGGACATGAGTGTCCAACTGTAGGAAACATCTGCATGGATATATGTATGATCGACGTTACTGATGCCAACGCTCAGATAGGTGACCGGGTGGAAATATTCGGACCTCATGCAAACCTGTGCCGTTTGTCAACCACACTTGATACGATACCCTATGAGATACTCACGTCAATCTCTCCACGCGTAAAGCGGATGTATTACCGCGAATAATCACTCTTATTCATCACATCAACCGAAAAAATGAACAATCCCCAAAATATATCCATAGAAGAATTCGACTATCCTCTTCCCGATGAGCGAATAGCAAAATATCCGCTTGCCAACCGCGACGAGTGTCTGCTGCTCGTGCGGCACAAGAACGGAGATCTTGAAAAACATATTTTCTCGGAATTACCCGATCTGTTGCCCGACGATTCAATGCTGATCTATAACAACACGAGGGTCATCAACGCACGCCTCCGTTTCAAAAAAGGAGAATCCAACGATGGAGCCACGATTGAGATATTCTGTCTTGAACCGTGGTTACCACGCGACTACGCCGTAAGTTTCGCAACTACCGGCAGCTGTGAATGGACATGTTTCGTCGGCAACTCAAAGCGATGGAAACAGGGTGTTCTGACGCAGAAACTAACTATCGACGGCGAAGAACTGACCCTTACCGCTGAGCGGGTATCGAAGAGTGACAACAGTTCGACCGTGAGATTTTCATGGAACAACAGTAACATCACATTCGCAAAAATCATTCAGGCTGCAGGCGAGATTCCTATTCCTCCCTATTTAAACCGCTCAACTGAGAAGAGCGACAACGAGGACTACCAGACTGTCTACAGTCATATTGACGGATCAGTCGCTGCTCCAACCGCCGGACTTCATTTTACCGATGCCGTACTTGAACGGATATCCAGGAAAGGGATTCCGCGTCATGAGCTGACCCTGCATGTAGGCGCCGGAACATTCCAACCGGTAAAATCGGAATGTATCGGTGAACATGCCATGCACAATGAATTCATTGCCGTTGACCGCAGCCTCATTGAAACGCTCGCAGAGAGTAAACGAAAGGTGATCGCCGTAGGCACCACGTCGGTAAGAACACTCGAAAGCCTGTATCACATAGGATGCCTGATCTCGGAAAATAAATTCGACGGTGAAGTGCCGCAATGGTATCCTTACGATAAGTCACATCCTTCAATGACTGCGGGTGAATCGCTCAAAGCAATTCTTGATTACATGGATCGGAACGGGATATTGACTCTGACCGCATCAACACGTATCATCATCGCTCCCGGATACGATTACCGGATTGTCAACGGCATAATCACCAACTTCCATCAGCCACGCTCCACTTTACTGCTGCTCGTTTCGGCATTTGTTGGGGGCGACTGGCGCAAAGCCTATGATTTCGCACTCGGAAACGGATTCCGTTTTCTAAGCTACGGCGACGCATCGCTACTTTTATGATATGGAAAAGCTTCACGAACATATCGACTTTATAAGCGAATACACTACCTATATGCTCGGATCGGGAGTACACACGTCGCGTGTTTTGAGAAACGCGAAAAGGATCGGCAATGCTCTTGACACCGAAATAGAGATAAGTGCGTTTCAGAAGTCGATAACAATCTGCGCGCGCGACAAATCGACCGGTGACACGGTTACACGTGTAGTCTCCATCCCGTCACTTCCTATAAGCTTTGAACGGAACTCCGATCTAAGTTCACTGAGTTGGGATGCAGTCGACCGTAAAATGTCGCTTGAGGAGATCAAATCGGAATATAACGAGCTAATATCCAAGCCACGCATTGATCCTATTTTCACACTGCTGATAGTGTCGATCGCCAACGCATGCTTCTGTCATCTTTTCGGTGGTGACTGGATTGCCATAGGGATAGTTTTCACGGCGACACTCGTAGGTTTTTCCACAAAGATGCAACTTCAGCGCCATAAGCTGAACCATTACATAGTTATCATGGTGTCGGCATTTTTCGCATCGTTATGCGCGGCAGCCTCATTACAGTTTGACTGCACGTCGGAGACCGCGATAGCGACAAGTCCGCTGTTTCTCGTTCCTGGCGTGCCGCTGATCAATGGCTTCATAGATGTTGCCGAGGGACACGTTCTGATGGGGCTGAGCCGACTTGTCAATGCCGGACTTATGATCGTTTGCATAGCCATAGGTCTTGCAACAACACTTATTATCGTAAAAGACTCACTTACGTTTATATGATACTTACCAGTTTGTTGAGCGACGCGTTCTTCGCAGCAATAGCGGCATGCGGTTTCGGCGCGGTCTCCGATCCTCCGGTGAGACTATTCCCGAGAATCGCACTTTTGGCAGCAATAGGCCATAGTACACGTTTCGCATTGATGTATTATGCTGAAGTGAATATTGCTGCTGCGTCATTTATTGCCGCTGTTCTGATCGGATTCGGGAGTCTATGGCTCGGTAAGGGAGTCAAATCGCCGATGACTTGCCTTTACATACCGTCGCTATTACCGATGATACCAGGAATTTATGCCTATAAAACGATCTTCGCGCTGATCATGTTTCTTCAATCGCTTAACGATCCTGAACGCGGCATAGAGTACATGAATCAATTTTTCCTTAATGCGACTGTGTCAATCAGTGTGACCGCCCTGCTGACCGCAGGTGCCGTTCTGCCAATGTTTCTTTTTACGAAAAGAGCGTTTTCAATGACCCGTAACAAAAAATGACACAAATGGAAACCTTCTGGCAAACGATAGCAGCATACAATGAAGCTACATGGCTCTATCAGATAATCATAGTGATTGCGGGCGTGATGCTATGCATCATGCTGAAGCGTAAACCTATCGGACAGCTAAAAACGCTCATGAAAATTTTCATGAGCGTCATCAACCTCTGGATAGCCGTGGTTTATTATCTTTTATTCTGCCAGGACAGAGAGTATCATGTTATATTCGCTGTATTCTGGGGAATACTCGCGCTGTTGTGGATCTACGATATATCGGCGAATAAAATCGTACTTAAAACAA
>CAZHHF010000015.1:0-11746 GCA_964531905.1 uncultured Bacteroides sp. | reverse complement strand
ATAAAATGTAAATGAACCAGAATCAAATGGACAGCAACTGGAAGATTTTGAGCAAGGAATGACATGAACAAACTTTCATTTTAATATTATCAGTGTGGTAGTAACATACTAAAAGTAAGAAAAGTTGTATAAGTAGAAAGTAAAATATTCAAGACATGTAGAAGGTTGAACCAAAATGTTTACATGTATTTCAGGTAACATATTGATGTTCATGCCGATAGTCTATCCATTATGCTCAATGGTCTTAGGCCGCTCATTTCCGATGATGACTTCCCCGCTGATGCCATGTTCAGTGGCCGTATTCACTGCCGGAGTGATGCTGTCGTTCTCTTCGGCCGGAAGTCTGGTTATCGCCATGTTTCTATGCCACTGGGCATTGATAGGACTTTCCAAGATTTATTTTTTCAATATACCCGAAGATTTTATCCTCGCATGCAGTATATTGCCGGCATTATGCCTGTTTTTCAATGAATATATAAAGTCGGGAAGTCGTGATACGAAACCGTCACCGCGAACTCTCAAGTGGTTTATCGGAATTCTGTGCTTTATAATCGGAATCTTCTTCTGCTACGTTATGGCCTATCAGATCAATTTGATGGAAAGATGATAACAATAATCAGAAGGAGAAGATTTCGAGTTTGAGGTCGGCGAGCGATTTCATTGTTCCTACTTCGGTGACAAAGACATCAGATGCGCTATGGGCATCAAGAGCTGCCTGGTCGCGCCATGTTTCACAAATCATCATTACTTCGGGACGTGTGGCACTTTCAAATATATCGTAGGCCACGCAACCGTCCTGCTGAAGTGAAGCTTCGGTAAGACGTTTAGCAGCGGCAAGCACGTCGGCACGGTTTTCTTTGCTGACGCTGATAAAACAATTAAGTCGTAACATAATATTATCGTTATTTAAGTGATTGATATACAATACTGAACAGTTCAGGACGGATATTCATCGAGCTGAAAGCTGCGTTATCTCGCGTTGGATTGACGCGGTTATTCAGGAAAATGAATATCAGATCGTTATCGGGATCTACCCAGAATACAGTACCGGTGAAGCCGAGGTGACCATAAGTCGCGGCCGTAGCTTCGGAACAAGTGGGCGAATTATCGTCGTTTTCCTTATCGGGTTTATCAAATCCGAGTCCGCGACGACACGTGGGACTCTTGGATTTCGTAAATAGGTCCACGGTTTCCTGAGAGAGTATACGTGCGTCGCCATAGGTACCGCCGTTGAGCCACATCTGGCATAATTTGGCAAGGTCACCGGCGTTGGAGAAGAGTCCGGCATTGCCTTGCACACCACCCGACATATCGGCAAGTTCGTCGTGAACGTATCCGCATATAGTCTGACGACGGAGGAACGGATCATGTTCGGTGGATGCAATCTCGTTAAGACTGAACCGCTCAGCCGGACGGTAAGTCACGCGCTTAGCTCCGAGAGGAGCGAAGATGCTGTCGTGAACAAAACGATCGTGGGCGATTCCGGTGAGGCGTTGTTCCATATCCATAAGGAGACAGAAATTAAGGCAGCTGTAGGCATACGATTTATCGTCACGGAGCGGCGATGTGTAGATACGCGACATAATGGTATCGTAAGTTACTGGCCCCACATAGAGGTCCTTACCGGCCATTATGGGGAATTTATCGGTTTTCACGGGTGATGTGATGTCGCGGCGAACCTTTGCCGACGGATTACCGTAGGCTCCACGCTGAATTTTCACCGTATTGGTTTTAGTCCATCGCGGAGTAATCAATTTTCCGGTATAGCTATTGGAATCCATCATTATGTCGAACATATTGAGCGACGGACGGATACCACTTTCATGATAAAGCAGTTCTTTAACCTTGATATCTTCCTTATCGGTTCCTTTCAGTCCGGGAATATGGTCGGATGCAAGGTCCTCAATGCTGAAAAGACCCAGGTCGTATGCTTTCATAACTCCGGGTAGCGTACCGGTAGCTTTCGAGACAGATGCAAGGTCGTAGAGGGTTTCGTCGGTCACTGGTGCGACTCCATTCATCGACTGTTTGCCGTAGGCACGGTCGAAAACTACATTTCCACCTTTAGCGACTAAAAGCTGAGCGCCGGGGAAGGCTTTCGTTTCAAGAGCGACACCGATAAGGGAGTCGAGACGGTAAGTTAGATCAGGATTCATTCCGGCTGCGAGCGGAGAAGAATAGCCCAAACGGGTTTTATGGCGTTCGATACCGGTTCCGGCAGGTGCAACCGATTTGATTGTCACGGGCAAGATGCCGTTGACATCAATACCGCCGAAGAGAGCCTGAGCAGCGGCTGATTCAGTAAACTGAGTGTTATCGTAGGCGAGCAACACAGTTGTCGCGTTGCCGATAGAAGGCGCAAATTTCGCTGTTTTATATGGATTCACGAAGAATACGCCAATAAGCGATTTCAGATCCTTGATACGCGAGAATTCATTACGGGCAGCCTGAGAATCGGAATAGACGGCAGCAATCACAACATCGTAGTTGCGAAGAGTTGACAGAGATACGCCGCTACCGAAAACCTTAACATCGGTATATTTGCGGCATATTTTTGAGAATTCTTTTCCTTCACCGCCGATATTGATAACGGCGATCGAGGTTTTGTCGAGATTTTTGAGCGGCACAAGATTACGGGCATCACGAAGGAGTGTCATCGAAGCGTTGGCAAGTGCCTGATTGACAGCCACACTCTCGGGAGAGTCAATGTCGGATTTAACGGCAGCCAGATCAACCTGAGCAGGATGAGCGAGGCCGAGAGCGTATTTACATTCAAGAACACGGCGACATTTCTCATTGATAAGTTCTTCGGAAATCTCACCTGAGCGGACAGCAGCAATAACAGCCTTGAGGTCGGTGACAGGTGCAAGCGGTGTAAGGAGCATATCGGCTCCGGCCTTAAGCGCAGCTACACAGTTGTTTCCGGTGGTTTTCGCACCTTTCATAGCAAGGGCATCGGTAAAAATCAGTCCCTTGAACTGCATCTTATCACGGAGGAGTCCGGTAGTAATTTTATTAGAGAGGGATGCGGGTGTACCTGATTTATCGAGGGCAGGCACGCTGAGATGACCGGTCATGATCCCACTTCCACCTGACGTGATAAATTTTTCAAAAGGAAGGAGATCTATCAACTGAAGGGTGTCGGCCGAGTGTTCCACCACCGGAAGCGCCTTATGGGAATCGACAGAGGTATCGCCATGTCCGGGGAAATGCTTTCCGACTGCCATGATTCCGGCTGATTCGAGACCGGCCGCATAAGCTGTTCCGGCATTAGCCACTTTGAGCGGATTCTCACCGAACGAGCGATAACCGATCACCGGATTCGCAGGATTGATGTTAACGTCGAGAACGGGTGCGAAATTTACATTGACTCCAAGCAAACGCATTTCACGACCAACTTCGCGTCCATAATCATAAAGGAGCCGGGTATCACGGATGGCGCCGAGACCCATATTGTGGGGGAACCGTGGCGCCGACTTGATGCGCATCGAGAGTCCCCACTCTCCGTCGAAAGTGATAAGCGGAGCGACTCCGGCAACCTTTCTCGAGAGATTGATCAAGCGGGCATATTCTTCAAGCGATCCTTCGCTCATCAAGAGTCCTCCCATCCCGTTTTTACCAATCAATGATTTAACTGCTGCATCAGATGCCGCTCCACCACGGGGATTTATCGTGGGGACAAAGAGCTGGGCCACACGCTGTTCAAGTGACAATGTTGAAAACACTGAATCGACCCAGTTTTTACACTGCGCAGTCCGGGTTGCAGAGAGAACGGGTGTAACTGCCGAAATTTCAGAAATGAAGCCGGCGGCAATCAATATGGTAATAATTAGCTTTTTCATCAGTAGTGCATGCGTTTTTTGGTTGACGGATTTATTTTCTTTCCTTTCATATCATTGCTGAGATATTCGATCATATCCTTGTTGACGACCTGATTGCTGCGAGCAATGACGGTTCCACGGGTTAACGGTTCCATGTAATCGCCACCGTTGGCGAGATAATCGATGGTAAGTACACGATAGGTGCGTTCAGGATCGATCTTCTTACCGTCGATAAGCACGCTGACGCATTTTCCATCTTTCATGGTGGCATCGACATTGCCGCTGACGCTGTCGCCTCCACGAACGGCCATCACATCGAAAGCATCGAGAAGATCCTTACCTTTAAGGTCAAGAACAACGAGATAGTTATTGAACGGCTGCATCATGAGGATCATTCCGAGCGAAACTTCTCCTTCAGGAAGGGACTGACGGATGCTCCCTTTATTCATGATAGCTACGTCAACCGGTTTACCAGAAAGCTTTTTACCCATGTCGAATCCGAAATCGGCCACGAAGTTAATCAGTCCCGGTTCGGTATTCTCAAGTTTCACAGCTGTTTCAGCCAACGGAATACGCATCATTTCCTCAAGGCTGTCGCGATAAGGAGTAATGACATCGGCAAAATCCTTATTTATGCGCGAATCGAGACGACTGTCAACTGAAATTGTAGAGTAACCGGATGACATGTTGTCGAGATCAACGGTAATAACACCGATGTTCTGTCCTTGTTTTCCTACCTGAGCTACAAGAACTTCGCGTCCATCGGCATTGCGAAGACGAGTCTTGAGGGTATCGTCGGGACTAAGATAAGTGTGGGAATGTCCCCCGATAATAATATCGATATTACGGCTTTCGCGAGCCACGTCAATATCTTTTGGCGCGGGAGTGCCGCTGTAACCGAGATGGGAAACCGCAACAACAAGATCGACTTTCTCGTTATGTTTCAGGTGCCATGCAGTAGCATTAGCGGCTTCAATCGCATCGAGATACTCGACTCCATCATAATTGCCTTCGGCGATCATTCCTTTCGGACGGAGGTTAAGACCGATAAAACCGACCTTGCGGCCATCATACTCGCGGATCAAATACGGCTTGAAGATTCCATCGAGCGGACCATTGGAGAAATCATAGTTGGTAGAAACCCAATCGGTTTTCGACTTCTTGAGAAGCTGAGCAAGATTCTCAGGGCCATTGTCGAAATCGTGATTTCCCAAAATAGCCATGTCGTATCCGAGCAAATCAAGCATCTTATACTCAACCTCACCTTTGAAACGATTGAAGTAGAGCGTACCCTGCACGGCATCTCCGGCATCGACAAGAAATGTGTTTCGATTATTGGCGCGAACACTATCAATCAATACCTTACGACGCGATACACCCCCGAAGCCCTTATCATTGGGATCAATCTGAGAATGGGTATCATTGGTGTGGATAATTATCAGTTTCTCAGCATCGATAACCGGTGCGGATAACGCAGCCAATCCTAACGCGAGAATAAATGAATGTATATTTCTCATTATAGTTACCTGATTATAATATATTTACGCGAAGTTAAAAAATTATTTTCAGAATCGCCCTATTTTTTATTTCAAAATATTTGGATGTTAAAAAAGAAGTACCTACTTTTGCAGTGTACTATTCAACTATTACACTAATACATTATGATAGATATTAAAAATCTGACATTCGGCTATAACCGGCATACAATGGTTTTTCAAAAGCTGAATATGCGAATCTCAGCGGGCGGTATCTACGGATTGCTTGGAAAAAACGGCTCGGGAAAATCGACTCTACTACACCTTATCTCGGGGCTGCTTACGCCGACCGAGGGAGAAATAGATCTGAACGGAACCAACGTGAGATTGAGAGAACCATCGACGCTTGCCGACACGTTTATCGTTCCTGAGGAATTCGATCTGCCAAAAATCACAATGGAAGAGTATTGCCGTATCAACGCTCCGTTCTATCCAAATTTCAGTGTTGAAGATCTGAAGACCAATCTTGCGACTTTTAATCTCAAACCGACCGATAATCTTGGGTATCTTTCAATGGGTCAGAAGAAAAAGGCTTTTATGTGCTTTGCATTAGCATGCAACACACGGGTGCTTCTGATGGATGAGCCGACCAACGGTCTCGATCTGACAAGCAAGGTTGAATTCCGGCGTTTCATAGCATCGCATATAGATCCGTCGCGCATAATAATCATTTCGACCCATCAGGTACACGACGTTGAACGCCTGCTCGACCATCTGATACTGATCGGCGATGGAAATCCGATCATAAATTGCCCGGTAACCCGACTGACGGAACGTCTATGCTTCTACACCGGCGTTGGCGACGAGGATTCACCGGAAGCATTGTTCAGTTTCCCGATGCTTGGAGGAACCGCACATATCGCCCTGAGACGCCCCGATGACGAGGAGACAGAGCTGAATCTCGAATCATTATTCGAGATGGCAATGAAGTGTCCCGGAATGCTTTCCGAAATATTCCCGCTTGACGAACATGAAGAAATTCCCGAAATAAAATAACGATAAGGTCATTATGAGCTACATAACAAGAAATAATTTTTCATATACGCGTTTTACAATGCTATTAAAGCGCGAGTTTATCACTAACCGCCAACATCTGATGCTTCAGGGACTTGTGCTGATAGGAATCATGATCGCAGTGGAGGCATTAGTGACATATACATTCTACAGCGAATGGAAGCTCTCGAATATATATTACGGCAGCAACATACCGAGTGACACATCGTCGCATATAATTGCCTATATGTGGATCATGGGATTATTTCTATTTTCATCGGTCATGGCTTCATTCACATGCAATAATCTGGCGACGAAAGCATCAAGAGTGAACGCACTGATGATCACAGGTACTCCGCTTGAGAAATACCTGAGCCGTGCGCTCCCCTACACTATCGGATTTTTCATTTTCTATTGTTGCGCGGCAGGAGTCGTGGATATGTTCCGCTGCCTGTATATCGAGTTTACAACTCCAGTTCATCCGACGTTTTTATATAAGCGGTTTATTCTGAGCTATAACAAAGAATTGTTCATGGGTCTGCTTGCATCATTCCTTACAACTCAGGCATTTTTCACTATGGTAAGCGCGTTCGCTCCAAAATATACGTTTATAAAAGGCTGCTGTATTTTATTTATAATATATCTGGCATTATTAACATTAACAATAGGTTTGCCGATCTTCATACCGAATGGATTTTCAGAACCTGATATTTTGTTTTACATATATTGTACAGCTGCAATTGTATTCAGCGTTGCAATGCACATAGTTGCCTATTACCGTTACAAAGAAACCGACATACAATGAATTTCAGTAATAATAAAGCGATATATCTTCAGATAGCCGATGATATCAACGATTTGATTCTCACCGGAAAGCTCAAGGAAGATGAACGGATTCCGTCGACCCGCGAACTGAGTGCGAAGTATCAGGTAAATATCAACACGGTGATGCGCACGGTGGAATATCTGCAATCTAAAGAGATAATCTTCAACCGACGTGGAATAGGTTATTTCGTGGCTCCCGGCGCTATGAAAATTGTAATGGAGATAAAAAACCGGAATTTCATGGATAACGAGATGTTCTATTTCTTCAGGCAGCTGTATCTGATGAAAGTAGAGCCATCGACTTTAGCCGACCTCTACAAAATGTATTGCGCATCACAAAAAGAGGATGGCGCGTCCACCAACGTTTAACAAGCATATACAAAGTCAAATGAAAAAATCATATAAAGCACTCATCATTTTAGCGGCAGCTGTTGTAACATTCATAGTTGGATCGAGCATCGTTCTCAGTGTGATGTTCCCGAAAAACGGACAAACAAAAATTGACAAATCATTAGAAGGAAAAGTTGTAACACATAAACTTACGACCAAGAATGTAACCAAAATAAATATCAAAGGGAGCAATTACGGAAACCTCGTTTTCAATATCGTTGCTGACGGGAAATACTGTGTAGCCTGTCGCGGAGAGTATGACAAAAGCTTCTATATAAGTACAAAAGGGAACACACTCGAAATTGAATTAGAACCGAGTTTCAGAGATTACCTCGACACGGACGTGACGATCCATGTGGGTAACGAACTTCAGGAAATAACAAACACCGGCAACGGAATCATTGTTTTACTCGACATGAATCTGAGTGATCTGAAGGTTACGACTGAAAGCGATCGCATGGATCTGCAACGTTCATCGATAAAAAACATGGAGATAGCCTGCGATATAAATAGCTGGCAAACTCTAACTGTCAGCGGCGAGGAAACAATGGTGGACAAACTGACGATAGCTTCAGGGAGTGATGTGGTTATAGATAATCAGAAACAATGGATTGGATCGGCTGTATTCAACCGATACAATGATAACAACTATATAGTGAGATTCATAGGTTATCGTCCGGAAACGACCGTCAATCCCAACGGAAAGCGAATAGGAGTCTACTTCAGCAACAAAACAATTCTCCCTGCAACCGAACAGATCATAACTGCCGACGACCTGAACAGAAGTGCAGCCAAAGATGAGGTAATAGTAGAGGTTGTCGAGACCGATACCGTACCGGTAGCTACCAGCGTATAACGACAGCCACACTATCCATATCGGCCGGGATGGGCGGAGTGAGTTTTGCCACTCTGATCATTCCGGCTATCACTTTAGGGTAGCGGTCGGTTATCGCGCATTTGATTCTGTAGGCCACATGTTCAAGCAAGCGGGAGGGTTGCGACATCAATTGACGGATAAGCTCCACAACGTCGGCGTAATTTATTGTCGCCGAAAGATCGTCATCGGTCAATGCCTCGTCAACACTGGCTTTCAAATGAACGGTAACCTCAAATTCGTTACCAACCAGGCGTTCCTGTTCCATGACTCCATGACGTGCATAGAGACGGAGGCCGTTTATTTCAATCGTGGTGTCGAACGGCATGACGGATTATTTTACTGTTCCGATTTCGGCGGCAGCTCCTGTGGTGGGATCAAATATGAGATAAACGGGTGCCTTCTTATCGGTGAAAGAGTTTGGATTCAGTCCGTAGACAATACCGAACTGCCCCATATCGAATGTTTTATCAAACATCTTCTCACCTTCGTATTCAATTTTCACCTGCGCTTTACCGGGAATACAGTAAGCGAATCCATTTTTAGGGAACGGGATCTCAACACCTTTTTCATTGACAGGCATCTCTCCGCGTTCAGTGATTTTGAGACTAAGGGTAACAGGTGCGCCTGAATAATCGTCGGCGTCAACGACGCCGTCGGTAGCCGATACACGCGCGATTATCTGATCCTTAACATCGCCAACCGGGTCATATTCAATGGTCTTGACATCGGTATAGACCTGAGTGGTTCCGGCAAACATAGCAACAAGAGCGGCTTCCTGAGCTGCAATATTATCCATCACGATCTGCATGGCTTTACCGTCGGGTGGCATTGCGTCGGCCTGACCGGTAATGAGATCGGTACGCGACTGGCGGAGTGCATAGATCTGCGCAGCGGCGAGTTCGGCTCTTTTGGCAGTTGACTGACTCTGAAGCATTTCTTCGCTCACGACCTGTCGGGCAGCCTCAGTTTCGAGCGGTGTAGGCTCGGCTTTGCGCGGTGTTGGAAGCGGATCGGATTCGATTTCAAGTACCTTATCGGTATTCACAGCAAGCGGGAGATTGTTGTCACCTATAATCATATAGGGTGAGGTTCCAGGCTTGAACTGAACCATATAGCGGCGATCGGGATCGGAAACTCCGCGGGGAACAACCGTTACAGATTTCACCACAGTCTCAACCGACTGATCGGCAATGGGATTATCGATATTAAGATACTTTTTGGCATACTTATAGTATTCTCCGGGCTTTTTTACCGTGGTTTCGGTTTCGATTGTAATATCGAATACGGTTTTAGGGAGGGTATATACTATTCCGTATTCATTAGCCTTAGTCGCAGAGAGTTTCTGAGTTGTCTGCGCATCGGCGAATACCGGTGATAAAAGTGCTAAGGCAGCAAGTGCTTTAATCGGATGTATCATCGTTGTAACGGTTAATTGATTTCTATTATTGATTTTATCGCACGGCCCACGTTGGCGGCAATATCCCCGGCTGTGACCCCATATAGGCCATGTTCTTCCTCGGCGAGTTCGCCGGCCCGGCCATGAATGAAGACACCCATAATGGACGCGATCTCAGGCAAATATCCCTGAGCGAGGAAGGAGGTAATAATTCCAGTAAGAACATCGCCAGATCCGGCAGTAGCCATCGCCGGCGTGCCTGAGGAGTTAAAGTAGATGCGACCGTCGGGCCGCACGATAGCCGTGAACCGCCCTTTCAGAATAATGAAGATGTTATACTGATGGGCAACCTCAACGGCTTTTTTCAAGCGGGATTCGGCATCGACGTGCGATCCGAACATACGGTCGAACTCGCCGGCATGAGGGGTTATGATCGACAGGACGGGAATGTTGTTGAGCATCGACGGGCGTCGGGCAATACAGTTTAGTGCATCGGCATCGAGAATCACAGGCCGCTTGGTGGAGGCGAGGAAATCGTCGAGAGCCTCAATGGTAGCCTCATGGGTTCCAAGTCCGGGACCTAATGCAATAGCATTATAGTCGTGGCTCAAATTTATGCGAGTGATTATAATATCGTTTTTATCGGAGGTAAAGAGTGCTTCGGGAGCAGATGTCTGAAGAATATTGAAACCACACCGGGGAGAATAGGCGGTAACTTTCCCCACCCCTGCCCTAAGTGCAGATTTAACAGCGAGGAGTGCGGCTCCCATCATCCCGTAAGACCCGGCCACAATAGCAGCAGACCCGAAATCGGCTTTTGAGCAGAATGAAGAGCGCGGACGAAGTTTACGCCTTACGTCATCGTCCTCAACGAGATAGAACGACGGCATTGTTCCGGCAATGGCTTTACGACTCAGGCCGATGTCAAGGATTTTCCATTCGCCAAGCAACTTTTCGTTATCGCTAAGGAAAAATGAAATACGGGGGAACTGGATGGCGAAAGTTAAATCGGCATGGATGATGTTTCGGTTGATGGAATTACCGTTCCAATCGCCGAACATTCCCGACGGTACATCGATCGAAACCACAGTAGCATGTGACTCATTGATATATCGCACCAGTGAAACGAATCCTCCTGAAAGTGGCTCGCGGAGTCCGGAGCCGAAGAGTCCGTCAATGACAAGATGGGATCGCTGAAGATCGGGCAGAGAGAAGTTGCTGATGATCTCGTGCATGTCAACATCGGGGAGCTGCATCAGTCGATTACGCGACTCTATGCAATCTTCACTCAAGCGGTCACCACCGATATTGAACAGATAAACCGACGGGGCGAATCCCCGCTCGATAAGCAGTCGGGCCACAGCAAGCGCGTCGGCACCGTTATTTCCGGGTCCTGCAAAAACGGCCACGGGTTTCGACGGCATCCAGCGCGAGGCAATTTCATCAACGACTCCTTCGGCCACACGTTCAATGAGTTCTATTGATGGAACTCCTTCCACATCAATCGTGTAGCGGTCTATCTCGCGAATCTCTTCATTGGTGAATATTTTCATTTCCTTATCGGGTTCACAGTTTAATCTACAAAGTAAGTAAGTTTTTTTCAATCGTTACCTATCAGTGATGCTAAATTTTGTAATTTTTACAGCAACAAGGTTTACAATAAGGAGTGTAAGGGCAATCCGATATGGTTCGAATAAGCTCGCCCGGCGTTCAATCTAATGTAATGTGGCGCATCTCCGAAGCGCTATGTTCATGAGTGTCAAGGCTTCAGACCTTCGATGCAGGTGGATGAGACAGTGGCTGCTCCGCGTAGCAGCCCTACAATCTATTGGTAATCAATACGTTGCTTTAGTAGCTCTATCAATTTAACCATATATAAAAAAAAGATAACGCCGCAACAACTGATACC
>CAZHHF010000014.1:0-18882 GCA_964531905.1 uncultured Bacteroides sp. | reverse complement strand
ATTAACATACATCTGCATTTGCCCTAAGTCCTGATGTGTCAGTTTGCCGACTTTCAAGTCTATAAGTACAAAGCATTGCAGCAAGCGGTTGTATAGCACCAAGTCTACATAGTAATTGTCCTCGTCAAATGTAAATCGTTTCTGCCTTGCTTCAAACAAAAAGCCCTTGCCAAGCTCCAGCATAAATTGTTGCAATTTGTCAATAATCGCTGTTTCCAATTTACTCTCAGAGTAGACCGTTTCCGGTTTCAGACCAAGAAATTCCAGTGTCAATGGATTTTTGAGTATATCTTCTGGCTTGCTTATGATTTGTCCCTCCTGAGCCAGTCGCATCACAGTATCTTTGTCGCGACTCAAGGCCAGTCGTTCATAAAGACTCGAGTTATACTGGCGTTGCAGTTGACGCACACTCCAGTTCTGCTTTTGGCACTCGATTTCATAGAAACTACGCTCTGCATCGGACTCAATGCGCATCAATATTAAATAGTGAGACCAGGAGAGCGTGAAAGGATTAATTATGTTAGATTTCCGCGACAGTGTTGCGGTTTTTTGAATTGGCTCAACAGTGTTTAGCGAATCTTCTTCGGACAATTGGCTATACGGTGTGTAGCCAATTTCTTTGACGGAATATATTTGATAAAATTGACGACAATTTTTTAGAGTGGCCACCGACCAACCATTTCCCAATCGTTCAGTTAACATGTCGGCAACACCTTGTAATAGTTGCTTTCCGTATGTCGCGCGTTCTTCACCCTCCTGCACAACTTCTACGATGATGCGCCCGATTTCGTATTTGGTGATAACCTCAGTAATGTTTACTGACCGCGCGATATGAGTTCGTGCATCAGTTATCAGCCGTTCAATACGATCCGCAATATCAACGACAAAAGAATTATTTATGTTCTGCATTCTGTTCATTACTTAGGAATAACTTTTACTATCTATCATCCTTGTCGGTTATCAGATCCTTTAAGTCAACTTGCAGGATGGCTGCTATTAGTTGCAGACTATCCAAATTTGGCTGAATCCTATTACAAGCATAGGTATTCACCATACAAAACTCTTGTCAAGTTGCTTCGCCAGCCAGGTATGAGATATGCCTTTTTCCGACAGGACTGCCTTTATCCTATTTAATTTCATATTATGAGACAGTTTTATAGAGCAAATATAGTGAATTAGATTAGATAAATCGATTTGTTTTGTGCTTTTGTAGTTTGATTGGCTTATTTGAAGCCAAATAAATTGAAAACGAAGTGAGGAAGGTGAATACATGGTAAGAACTATTGTTTAGAATCCCATGTAATTTTGTAACTGAAATAGGTTTAGTATGAATAAGTACTATTCAATTTTACATATATCTGATTTGCATAAAGGGGAAAACGGGTGTGCAATAATGTAAAGAGAACTATTTCATTGATTGATACGTTATGGTAATAAAAGATATTACTATGACAAGAAAAGAACTCACCGACGTTATCGCCGCTAAAGTGGCAGAAGTCATCAATAATCCCGAAGCGTGGGGCGAAGAACCTCAGTTAAGCGTAATTCCAACAACTTTATTGGTTGGTATAGAACGACATAAAGATGCCAACCGAGCTATTGAGTTCAGCGACTACGCCATTGAAGCAGATGCTGCAGTTGATGGAGATTATTCGGAAGATGCGGCTGATTTCCAATCGGCGTCTGATCCTGATCTGTACCCTATCGGAATATTGATCGACTACGTCAACAAGAAACCCGATATGCAAAAAATCGGCAAATTGGTGGATCAATACATCCCTCAGCAGGCCGAAAACCTTTATGCGGAATAAATTAACGTAAAATGTAATTGGTTTTATTGCTGTCTGATAAAACCCGATAATAGACAAAATGTTTGGCTCGACCACCATATAATCAGCGGTCGAGCCATCATTTTTGTATATTGCATAGTTTTATCGGGTAGTAATAGTTTTATTATTTCCGAAAGGCCGGTTAAGTTAATAAGAAACTTGAGGTCGTTCCTATGGCGCAGAAGATTGATGGAGATTCCTGATCAATACTATCAAATGGTATGCAGATTATTTTTGTCTCCTATGATTTTGCTTTTTTATGTGAATTATCTATCTTTACTACTTGATTAATTCTCGCGGGAGTATAATATAGCAATAGTCAGATGGGATTATCTAAATCAAAATACACGTTGTTCTGTCAATGTCCGAAAGCCTTGTGGTTGAGGACATATAAACCTAAAGAAGCAACCATTGATCAAAGTGTAGAAAATCGTTTTGTGGCCGGTAATATTGTTGGTGACCTCGCAATGGGGCTGTTTGGTGACTTCGTAGAGGTTACTGCTACTAATGACGATTCTTCCCTTGATCTTGCTGAGATGATCCGTAAAACGCAAGAGTGTATCGAGCAAGGGATTGAAAATATTTGCGAAGCATCGTTTTCTTATTATGACGAAGTTGTCGGCGCAAACTATTGTGCTGTGGATATTCTGCGCAAACAAGGGGAAGGATATGCTATCTATGAGGTGAAGAGTAGTACCGGAAATGACTCCCCGGAAAAGAATAATCCGGCCGACTTACTGAAATATGCCCGCGACATAGCTTATCAGAAGTGGGTCCTGGAACATTGTGGCGTCAAGGTTACGGGTGTTTATCTTGTGCGGTTGAATAATAAGTACGTGCTTGATGGCGAGCTTGACATTCATAAGTTGTTTCATATCACTGACATGAAGGAAATTGTAGATGCAGAGAGTTCTAATGTTGAGGCTAATCTACGCCAGGCAGCAATAGTATTAGCAGAAAAGACAGAAAACGAATACGATATAGGTGAATATTGTCAGAAACCATATCCGTGTGCTTTCTGGGGATATTGTACGCGTCATGTACCGGTCAATTCCGTGTTCAAGCTTTACCGCATGCCATTCAAGAAATCACTGGAGTTTTATCATCGCGGGATTGTCTCTTTCGAAGATGTATCCGTTGAAAAGTTGAGTGATAAGCAGCAGTTGCAGGTTGTCAGCACATTGACTGATGGTGAATATATTGATAAGGCAGGTATACGCGATTTCTTGGCTACACTCAGCTATCCAATATACTTTCTTGATTTTGAGACAGAACAGCCGGCTGTGCCGAAATATCAGGGTACTCGTCCTTATCAGCAGATACCGTTTCAGTATTCGTTACACTGGATTGAATATGAAGGTGGAGAACTTAGTCATACTGAATTCCTGGGCAATGGAGTTGACGATCCGCGTCGCGAACTTGCAGAGCAGATTTGCAAGGACATACCGATGAACGTATGCGTTACAGCCTATAATAAAACGTTTGAGTGCAGTAGGTTACGGGAAATGGCGGGGGGATTCCCCGATCTTGCTCCGCATTTGCTTAATATCGCTGATAATATCGTTGACCTGTTAGTCCCGTTTCAAAAAGGATATTATTACGCTCCGCCAATGGACGGCTCTTTTTCAATCAAGAAGGTGCTTCCGGCATTGTTTCTCAACGATAAGGCGCTTGACTATCATAATCTTAAAGGTGGAGTGCGTAATGGTGGCGATGCTATGAATATTTATCCTCAGATGGGTAGTATGACACCGGTTGAACGCGAAAAGACCCGCCAGGCTCTTCTCGAATACTGCGGATTGGATACTTTTGCCATGATCAAGATATGGCAGAAGTTGAAAGAAGTTAATGAATAGGTATAGCTTTGTCGTCGGGAAGTTTTATTATATTTGTGTATCCTAAATACGATAATATTTATGGCAACTTATGATGATTTTAAAAAGTTTATTGAAGACGGTATATCGAAGGGATTAGTCGGTGAGAGTGCGGTGCATTTTGGTCTCTTTAAAGCTTTTATAAAATTAAACTCCGATACATACGAAGATGAATTCCTTCGAAAGATTGTCAATATTGATGATTTAACCACTTTATTGTCCAATATTTATAGTAGTAAGGCTAAAGAGTTCAAAGAATTCTTGGATGGGGATAGCTTCGGATTTGGCAATACATGGCTTAAGCATTTTATTCTTTGGTATTTATGTGATAGGAGTGTAACTTATCCCAAATCAGTAACGAAGCTCGATGATTTAAAAAAGAGTAATTTGGATCGCTCATTCGACCCAATAGAGGATTTCATCGCCAAAACAAGGAACAAACTTACTAAAGAATCTTCTGAAAGTGATGCGACCCTTACCCACAGCACTGCCATAGATCATGTGGCAGAAGAAAAAAAGGAATGGTTGGATTGGCCGCGACAGATGATTCTGTGGGGTGCGCCAGGTACAGGTAAGTCACATTCTATTGCTCAAAAATTAGCAGAGATAAAAGATATCAAAGAATTAGAAGCCGATAATCAAATATTTCGTATAACCTTTCATCCTGCCACAGATTACGCTTCTTTTGTAGGCTCATATAAGCCTACTATGGACGGCGATAAAATTATATACCGTTTTCAACCTCAAAGCTTCTTAAACGCATACGAAGAGGCTTGTATGAATCCCGAAAAGCCTGTATTCTTAATCATCGAAGAAATTAATCGTGGAAACTGCGCGCATATCTTTGGAGATATATTCCAATTACTTGACCGCGACGACGACTTTACTTCGAAATATCCCATAATTCCTCACGAAGATATCAAATGTTGGTTAGATACAACTGAAATCGGTGATAAGAAATATCTTAAGTTGCCTTCTAATCTATTCATCTGGGCTACGATGAACAGTTCCGACCAGTCTCTCTATAAACTGGATTCGGCTTTCCAACGCCGTTGGGTGATGCGCTATACACCAATAAATCCATTTCTCAATAAAGCTGTTATCAGAATTGATAAGGATACCACCGTTAAATGGGCAGACTTCCTGAAGAATATCAATGGTAAGATGGCTAAAGAGTGTGAGGATAAAAGGATGGGACCTTTCTTTGTAAAAGGTAATAATAGTAACGAAATCAGTGCAGAAGATTTTGTAGGAAAGGTACTGAACTATCTCTACCGAACAGTGTTTGGTACCTACAATATCGAGAATAATCCGTCAAACACGCTCATCTATGATGATTTCTTCAATGCTAATGAATCAATATTTGGTGAAAAAACGATAAACATCGATAAACTTAAAGAGTTCTTCAAAAGTATTGAATGCGAACTTGATTGTTCAGGCAAAGATATACCCGAAGGTGAAATACCCAGCGAAACTGAGCCAGAAGGTTTAGATGATAAAGTAGAACCCGAGTCAGATGACACTACCGAATAACTATGCTTAAGCTTTTTCAGGGTGAAGAAATAAATAACATCAAAATTCCGAGTAATCTGACTCGAATATTGAAACATTCTAAAAAGCTTCAAGCTGTGGGTTATTACTATAGCCCTGCGACAGGTTATGTGTTGATGTTGCCAAATGCATTTAAAAAGCAACGAGATGCAATAGTTGATGATTGGGAACTTCTTGTCTCCGTTCATTTTATGCTCGAGCGCTACGTACGCGATAGTGAAGGGAAGAGTAAGGATAAGGATCATAGGTTTCAAATGCCCGAGAGAGGACAGACGCGAGAAGATTCTTTTTTAGATGTATTGATACGTATCCGCAATTTTTTCAGGCGTAACTCAAGCTTCTTTTTTACCCATATCGCACGTTCGTTGCAACCACAAGGAGCTATTGACTGGAGTGCAACAGTGTCAAGAGGAAAAGAGGTTGTGGTGAATAATGGATCGGATATATTTTATCCTGATCCAGTCTATACCAGACCTGATATTGATGTTGACCATAAGTTATTTATATTATTTCTCTCAATAGTTCGTTTTATTAAAAAATATGGTTGCAAGATCGCTATTGATTTAGATCTTGAACTTTTACCGGATAAAGAAATTGAAGGATTATGTGCTTCTAAAAGAGGCTGCAGACTACTGAAATCTATCCGTGATATGTATTTCTCCGACATAGCAATAGAGATGTGGCAGCTATGTTATGACTTTTTCGACCGTAATGTTGATATACGTGATGATGGTAATGAAGAATACTTCTATACCATGAGTTTCAATATGGTATTTGAAAAAATGATTGACACAGTTATTGCTGACCCGGTAGCATCGAAATTATATTCTTCGGCATGGGCCCGTATCGATCACGTATTTGAAGGCCCCGACCCAATAATACCTGATTCCAGAACGTTATATGTTCTCGACAGCAAATGCTACGAAGAGTATGAAAATACCACTACTCAGGAAATTAGGTCTAATCTTCATTCTGACTCTGATAGCGCGCATAAACAGAAAGCATACATTGACAAAATTTACGGAGATGCCGCGAAGAAAGGCGGGAAAACTGCGAGTGGGATCCTGTTGCTTGATTATAATAATGAATCCCATCGTTTTATACCTAACTGCTTTATTGTTCCCGCAAATGATGAAATGGAGGATCATCTGACTACGAAGAAAGAATCAGGACAGATGATAGATCATTATAACTACTGGCATTGGACTCACAGACCTCTTTTTGGAATTACGACTAAATACATCTTTGTTTTCCATATTGACTTGAAGAATCTTATGTCGGTTTACTCATCGAACGATATGATTGGGTGTACTATGCTACGTAATGATTTTCGTAAAAGAATTCATGATCAAATTCATGATTTTTTATACGAGCAATATGACTTTAATACTTCTGCTTCCCCGAAGAATGGCGAACATTTTCTCAATACTATAGCTGTCTATAAACAATTGAAATAATGATTACGTGAAGCAGGTCAATGTGCGGTGGATGATCATTAATCCCTTCACAAACGGTGGTGATTATAATGTATTGCTGTTCGGTAAAACTTAGAAGTGCAATTTGCGGATTCTTTTTCTCCGGACAGCCGACACATTCTTTGGAGTAGAAGGCTTGTCAAACCATAAGGTTTGATTCTTGTTTTGTTATTTCAATATCGTAAAAAGAGTTAACTTTGTAATATGATCTAATTAAGATTATAACCGTATTGACATTTTATATACTATTAATGAAATATTTACGAGTTTGGGCTTTTATAGCGTACATAGCGATTGCCGTAACACCGCTTTATGCCCGTACTGAGCATCTGTTACCTCGTGTACAGCAGTTGGAATATGGCACAGGAAAGTTTACAACCGGCGGATCTGCCAGATTGTCGGATGAGACCGCATGCGAGTTACTCGCTTGGTTCGTTGATAGTATCGGTACCGCCGGTAAGCCGGTAATTGTTACTATGACTGATGAAATCAAGGGTGCCTACGATTATAAACTCGCAGGATACGATAATGAAGCTTATCAACTGAAGGTGACTCCCGATTCAATCGTTATCAAAGCTGTGACTCCGACAGGCGTAATACGTGCAACACAGACATTGATGCAACTTTCCGAAGATGCCGCCGATGGAATTGAATCGGTGACCATAACAGATTGGCCTGCTTTTAAATTACGCGGATTTATGCATGATGTGGGGCGTTCGTTTATAACAGTTGATGAACTGATCCACGAAATAGAGCAGATGAGCCGGTTTAAGGTCAATACATTTCATTGGCACATGACGGAGAACCAGGCATGGCGATTCGAAGTCAAGGCTTATCCACAACTCACATCTTCGGAATCGATGACTCGTTTCCCGGGCCAGTATTATACTCATGATGATTGTCGACGTGTGATGGACGTGGCACGACGTCATGGTGTGACAGTAATTCCTGAGATCGATATGCCCGGTCACTCCGATGCATTCGTGCGAGCTATGGGTTTCGATATGCAGTCGACAGAAGGCAAGGAGGTCCTGAAAACCGTACTCGAGGAAGTGTCAGAGGTGTTTGCTGATGCGCCTTACATTCACATAGGGGCTGATGAAAAGAGTATTACCGATGCGTCGTTTCTTCCAACAATGACGGACAAGATTCACTCGCTTGGTAAGAAAGCGATATGCTGGAATCCGATCAGAGGTGTCACCATTACGCCTGAAACCGGTTTCGACATGACCCAGATGTGGAGTACGGCAGGCAAGAAAGTCGCAGGTATTCCTAATATTGACTGCCGCTATAACTATACCAACCACTTCGATGTGTTCGCTGATCCGGTGGGTATTTACAAGAGTTCGATTTATTATATGGAACAAGGTAATCCTGAGGTGGCGGGAACGATATCATGTCCGTGGAACGACCGTAAGACTCCGAATCAGGATGATATAATAAGAGGTAACAATATCTATGTCAACACTCTCGCTTCGGCCGAACGCGCGTGGATCGGTGGTGGGCGTCGGTATATCGAGCAGGGAGGTACCACGTTGCCGAATATGGGCGCTGAATATGATGAATTTGCCGATTGGGAACGACGTTTTCTTTTTCACAAGGTTCATTCATTGAGCGGGGAGTCTATCCCTTACGTGAAGCAGGTCAATGTACGCTGGATGATCACTGATCCCTTTCCAAACGGGGGTGATTATAATATGGTTTTCCCTCCAGAAACAGACGAACCGGCCGACTCGTATCATTATGCAGGTACAGTCTACGGTACGCATATTGCTACGGGAGCGGCAATATATTTACGTCATACGTGGGGTAAGACCATTCCTACATTTTATGGCCGCGATTACTCAACGGGCTATACCGCCTATGCCTATACGTGGATCTATAGCGATGAGGCGTGTGATGCCGGCGCGCTTATAGAGTTTCAGAACTATAGCCGCTCGGAAGCGGACCCAGCTCCATCGCCAGGCAAATGGGATCTCAAAGGTTCACGGGTGTGGTTAAATGATGAAGAATTGTTGCCCGATGAAGAGTGGACAAATTCGGGTAATGTCGTAACAAACGAGGTCGATCTTGGTAATGAGAATCTGACCGCTCGTCCTCCGAAAAAAATAAAACTGCTTAAGGGATGGAACAAGGTTTTGATCAAGCTCCCATATGTCGATGTTGAGGGTGTTCGTCTGAATAAATGGCTCTTCACTTTTGTGGTGACCGATACGGAGTGTCGCGATGCATTGTCGGGATTAATCTATTCACCATCGAAATATATGGATAATAGTGGGCAGGCTCGACACTTTTAGTTAAAATTCAGGCTTGAGGACATTCATAGCATCATTACTCTATGGAGCGTACTAAGGTGAGGGTAATGGAGGCCCGATAGAACTATTGTTTGGCCGTATGCGTTCTATTTTAAGTAAGTTATGAATAGGGCTGTTGATAATAAGATATTTACCGGAAAAGCGTGTGTCGCCGTTTTGGTGGCAGGCGTATTGATTGGTGTTGCCGGAGCATCGCTGAAATGGCTTATAAGCATGGTCTCGAGATGGGCAACATCGGGTTTCGATGTCGGTGGCGGTAACTGGTGGATGATTCCGACAGCTGTTGCCGGTATCGTTTTGACAGCGCTGATCGTACGTTATATATTTAAGGTGAGACTCGATGACTCGACTGCACAGATCAATGGAGATATCACTGACCGTCGTTCACGATTACCTATGCGTCTGACGGTCGCTCCGATTGTGGCGTGTGCTGTAACTTTGGGTTTCGGCGGTTCGGCCGGTTCGGAGGGTCCGACGGCTTATTCTGGTGCCGCGATAGCGAGTAACGTTGCGCGTGTTTTCGGCTTCAGTAAAAAACAGATGATGTTTTTCCTCGTTTGTGGTGCCGGCGCCGGTATTGCGGCAATCTTCAAGGCTCCGATCGGGGGGATGTTCTTTGCAATAGAACTTCTTCAGCTTGAAGTAGGGCTTACGTTCGTGTCGATGCTTGCACTGATGTGTGTTGCCGCGGGGTTGACCGCCTATTGTTTAGGTGGTTTTGTCCCAGATCTTTTGATTGGCGATGTGGCGGCTTTTTCACCAGGGATGTTGCCTCTATTAGTGGGGACGGGTGTCGTATGTGGATTATATTCGGCGTATTATCTGACTACGGGCCGCTATGTGAAGCGAAAGCTTCAGGGATTCGAAAATCGCCCGATATTGATGAACGTTATTTCGGGATTGCTTCTCGGAGCGCTTTTGTTTCTCTTTCCGGCTCTTTATGGCGAGGGTTACGGTGTGGTATCGTTACTCGCAGCCGGCAAGTTTCAATCGGCAGTCTCAGGGTCGGTTTTCGCGTCTTTGCCTATAGGATGGGCTGCTGCGCTGGCGCTGTCGGGTATTCTGCTCGTTAAGGGGATCGCTTCCTATACAACTAATTCGGGCGGCGGTGTAGCGGGTGATTTCGCTCCAACGCTGTTTGCAGGTGGTGTGGCAGGCGCCCTGATAACATTTGCAATCGTACCTCTTCTCCCCGTATGGATGGCGGTGGACGGTCCGACGATGGTGGTGTGTAGTATGGCCGCAGTGATGGCCGGTGTGATCCGCGCCCCGCTGATGGCAATCTTTCTGTCTGTTGAGATGACAGGTAAGTCGGAACTGTTACTCCCGGTGGTTATAACAGCGTTGATTTCCTATGGTGTATCGCGCCTTGTGAAACGTTGATTCCGTCAGTCAAGGAGATCGGGACGCAGTTTGCGTGTACGCTCCACTGCCTGATCATGGCGCCACTGGGCAATCTTGGCTTCATGGCCGCTTAGAAGTATGTCGGGTACGGTCCATCCGTTGTAATCGGCGGGCCTGGTGTAGACCGGAGGAGCGAGCAGATTGTCCTGGAACGAATCGCTGAGCGCGCTCTGTTCGTCGCCTATGGCACCAGGGATAAGGCGAACAATAGCGTCGGCGATTATTATGGCAGGAATCTCTCCGCCGGTGAGTACATAGTCTCCAACCGATATTTCCCGTGTTATGAAATGCTCGCGTATGCGGTAGTCTATACCTTTGTAGTGTCCGCACAGGATGATTATGTTATCAAGCATCGACATGGAGTTGGCGATCGGCTGGTTGAATGTTTCTCCATCGGGCGATGTGAAGATTATTTCATCGTAGCTGCGTTCGGCTTTCAGTGCGGTGATACATCGGTCGACCGGTTCTATCTTCATTACCATTCCGGCTTCTCCTCCAAATGGGTAGTCATCGACCTTGCGGTGACGGTCGGATGTGTAGTCACGCAGGTTGTGTACGTGGAAGTCAACGATTCCTTTGTCAGCGGCGCGTTTAAGGATGGAGCATCCGAGCGGCGACTCAAACATCTCGGGGAGTACCGTCAGGAAATCTATTCTCATCGGACTGTGCTTATTTTCCGGCGAATTTCTCGGCCATTTGTTTAATGAGTTCAGTGTCGTTGAAGTAGTCGATGCGCATGGCGTGACGAACTTCCTCCAGAGTTACGGCCGCGGCTTTACGCGCTTCTTCGGAACCTTTCTTGAGTATTTCAAACACAGCGGGAATATCTTTTTCGTAGGCTGCACGGCGTTCGCGTATAGGAACAAGCAGTTCCTCAAGCACACCGATCAGTATCTTTTTTACGGTTCCGTCGCCTACACCACCACGGGTATAGCGTTGCTTAAGATCATCGAGTGAAGTGAAATCGGGGTTGAAGCGATTGATCTGTTCATCGGTAGCGAGTGCGTCAAGGTAGATGAACGGACAGTTACCTTCGAGGTGTCCCGGATCGTCAATGTTGAGGTGCAGCGGGTCGGTGTACATGCTCTTGACTTTCTTGGCAACTTCTTTAGGGGTGTCGGACAGATAGATACAGTTGCCGAGCGATTTACTCATTTTGGCTTTTCCATCGGTTCCGGGAAGACGAAGGCATGCCGCGTTGTCGGGGAGCATTATTTCGGGTTCTACGAGCGTGGGGCCGTATATGTTGTTGAAGCGTTGCACGATTTCGCGTGTTAGTTCGACCATCGGTGCCTGATCTTCACCGACGGGAACTGTTGTCGCTTTGAATGCGGTGATGTCGGAAGCCTGGCTTACCGGGTAGCAGAAGAATCCTACCGGTATGCTCTGCTCGAAGTTGCGCATCTTGATTTCGGTTTTGACCGTCGGATTACGCTGCACGCGCGACACTGTTACGAGGTTCATGTAATAGAATGCGAGTTCGGCGAGTTCAGGAACTGCCGACTGCATGAAGATGGTCGTTTTAGAGGGATCGAGTCCGACCGAAAGATAGTCGAGAGCAACTTCGATAATGCTCTGACGGATCTTCTCGGGGTTATCGGCATTGTCGGTAAGAGCTTGAGCATCGGCTATCATTACATAGATTTTGTCAAATTCTCCCGAGTTCTGGAGCTGTACTCGCCGCATCAGTGATCCAACTAAGTGTCCGAGGTGTAGCTTGCCGGTAGGACGGTCGCCTGTCAAGATGATTTTTTTCATTATGTAGTTTTATTTATATGCAGTGTGAATGTAAGGAGTGAATAAGTAATCGGCATGTTCGCGATTACGATGCAAATTTACACAATATTGCGGTAACGACAAAATTGCGTATCTTTGCATATTATAAATCTTAAAACAATGATTGACAATCCCACATTCGGCACTATGACAGCTCTGTTTCATACTTTTGGCTGCAAGCTGAATTTTGCCGAGACTTCGACCGTCGCCAAGATTTTTGCAGATAAAGGTATCAGACGCGTATCGGTTGGAGAGACTCCTGATTTTGTGGTGGTTAACACATGTAGCGTTACCGAGCTGGCAGATAAGAAATGCCGCCAGATGATCCGTTCACTGATTAAGCGTTATCCCGATGCAGCGGTTGTGGTCACCGGATGCTATGCTCAGCTTAAGCCAGGCGAAGTGGCGTCACTTCCAGGTGTGGCAGTTGTCGCAGGGAGTGATCAGAAGCTCCGCATAGGAGAGTTTATCGATCGCTGGCTTGAGACCCGTAGCCAACAGACAGTTGTGGTGCCGACAGCCGATATGCGTACGTTTGTGCCGTCATGTTCACGTGGCGACCGTACCCGTTATTTCCTGAAAGTTCAGGATGGATGTGATTACTGGTGTACCTATTGTACGATTCCTAAAGCCCGAGGGCGTAGCCGTTCGGGTACAATATCTGAAATGGTGGCTCAGGCGCGGGAAGTTGCCGCTGCCGGAGGGAAGGAGATCGTTATAACGGGTGTCAATATCGGTGATTTTGGCAAAGGAACCGATGAAGATTTTTTCGGACTTGTTAAAGCGTTGGATGAAGTAGATGGTATAGAACGTTATCGCATATCGTCAATCGAGCCGAATCTGCTAACCGATGAAATTATAGATTTCGTTGCAGGTTCGCGACGTTTCATGCCTCATTTCCACGTGCCGCTTCAATGCGGAAGTGATGAAGTCCTGCGCCTTATGCGCCGTCACTATGATACGGCGCTTTTCAGGCACAAAATGGAACAGATAAAATCGGCGATGCCCGATGCTTTCATCGGCGTGGATCTGATTGTTGGCGCCCGCGGTGAAACTAACGATGAATTTGAGAGGTCGCGTGAGTTCGTGGAATCGCTCGATATATCTCAGTTGCATGTGTTTCCCTATTCGGAACGTCCCGGTACACGTGCGCTTTCAATAGATCATATTGTTTCGCAAGAAGAGAAACATCGACGTACGCGTGTGATGCTGAACGTGTCGGAACGGAAGATGCTTGAGTTTTCGCGCAAGTTTGAGGGTACGGTACGCCCGGTACTCCTCGAACATTCCATGAAAGGCAAACCGATGACCGGCTTTACGGACAATTATCTTAAAGTGAGCGTTGATGCGGCTCCGGAATTAGATAACCGGATAGTGAACGTAAGGCTGGGAGCAGTATCGGCCGACGGAGAGGAGATGAAAGGAGTAATCGAGAGATGAAGAGATTAGGTTACGGTATGCTCGGGTTATTTCTTCGCTGTATGGCATGGTTGCCTTTCGGTGTGCTTTATCTCCTTGCCGATATAGTTTATTTCCTGATTTATTATGTTGTTGGTTATCGCCGTCGTGTAGTGGAACAGAATATTCTTGAATCGTTCCCGGATGAGAGTGTGAAATGGCGTCGCGACACAGTAAAAAAGTTCTATCGAAACTTCGCAGATTATATCGTAGAGACAATTAAACTGCTCCATATTTCCGATGAGGAGATTATGAAACGGATGGAGTTCCGGGGAATAGGGATGATGGATGATTTCCTTGCTTCGGGTCGCTCCATAACGGCTTATTTTTCGCATTGCGGTAATTGGGAGTGGGCGCCTTCGGTGACATTGCACAGCAGTCTTGCGGGTAGGAGCGATGTGGCTTTCTGTCAGGTGTACCGTCCGTTGCGTAACGAATGGTTCGACAAGGTGATGCTGACTATCAGAAGCCGTTTCGGATCGCTGTCATTTAAGAAGTATCAGGTGTTTCGTGATCTTCTCATGTTGCGCCGTGACAAGATTACTTCGATTACCGGTTTCATGAGCGATCAAAAACCGAGTCATGGCGATGCAGTCCACGTGGTAGAGTTCCTGAATCATCCGACGGCTGTCATCACCGGTACGGCAACTGTTGCCCACCGCCTGTCAATGGCTGTTGTCTATTGGGATATGGAGAAATTGTCGCGCGGTCACTACCGTATAACGATGCGGCTGATTACTGATGATGCATCGAAGATGGATCCGATGGAGATAACTGATTCATATGTCTTGATGCTTGAGACAACTATACGCCGAAATCCTTCTATATGGCTTTGGAGCCATAAGCGGTGGAAGAATAAAGTGTCATTTGAAAAATAGTAATAAATGAAACCTGTTGCAGTTGTTATATTGAACTGGAACGGCGAGAAGCTTCTTAAAGAGTTTCTTCCTCAAGTGATAGCGTCGACCGACAACGATGTCGCCGAGATAATTGTGGCTGATAACGGTTCGACCGATGGTTCGCTTGCGTTGCTAAGCCGTGAATTTCCCGATGTAGGGGTGATTGCGCTTGGAAAGAATTATGGTTTTGCCGGGGGATATAACCGGGTGATCGATAAGCTCGAAAATAAATATACTGTTCTGCTGAACAGTGATGTTGCTCCTGCCGATGGTTGGATAAAGCCGCTATACGATTTCCTTGAATTACATGATGAAGTAGCTGCTGTGCAGCCTAAAATAAGGTCGTATCGTCGTCGTGAATATTTTGAGCATGCTGGTGCATCGGGAGGTTTTATCGATATAAACGGGTATCCATATTGCCGCGGACGCTTATTTACGACCGTTGAGCGCGATAACGGTCAGTATGATTCGCCAATGGAGATATTCTGGGCTTCGGGAGCCGCTCTGACAGTTAGGACTGAGGTTTATAAACGTGCCGGCGGACTTGATGCCGATTTTTTTGCTCACATGGAGGAGATCGATCTATGCTGGCGGATTCAGTTACTTGGATATAAACTATATGTTGTTCCTGAATCTTTAGTGTTCCATCTTGGTGGCGCGAGTCTCGATTATTCTGATCCGAGGAAGACGTATCTTAATTTCCGCAATAATCTTCTGATGCTGCATAAGAATCTCCCCGATTCAACGCGTGGAAAAAAATTGTTTATCCGACGTTTGCTTGACACTGTCGCATGGGCTAAATATATGTTTGGCTTTGATTTTAAAAATGCGTCGGCGATATGGCGCGCCCATCGCGATTTTGCAAAAATGAGGAAGGGATATAATGATCATCCCGATGTGGATCTACTTGAAAAGATGCCGCTCCGTAGTAATCTGTTAACGGAATATTATTTGTCGGGAAAGAAGAAATTCAGTATGTTATATCACGATGATAATGAAAAAGAGAGACTTTAAAGCCTCTCTTTTTCATATCTGATATTATTTAATAGCGTCAGTTCTGTTTTATCTGTTGCAAGGCGCATGCGAGCTGATCGGGACAAGATGTCGCTTTGTCGCGGCATTTTATTCCTTTGAGACGGCCGATTACTTCATCGATGTGTTGCCCTTTGACGAGCGCTGCAATTCCTTGCAGGTTGCCGTGGCATCCGCCGGTGAATGCAATATTTTCTACCGTCATGTCATCATTGATCGTGATGTCGATCAGTTTTGAACAGGTTCCTGAGGTGGTATACTGGTAATGTTTCATTTTTGTTTAGCGTAATCTTTTGCTATTCGGTGGATTGTGTAACCGAGGAACGGATCATCGAACGCATCGCCTATGGCAGCGAATCGCCATTCACCGTTACGCCGGTAGAGTTTTCCCATTATGAGTGCGGTCTTGCCTTTGTACTGGGGTGATGCAGCAACGTCGTAGCTTGCGAATACCGATTTTACCAATGATGGAGTTCCTTCAAACATTCTGATTGATGCGTAGGGTATCTGTGAGAAGTCTTCTTTCCCGCAGTTGTTGAGGAAGAAGTAGATTTCGCCTACTTTCGGATCAACCCGATTAAGGTCGACAGTGATGATTTCGTTATCGAGTCCGTCATCGCCGTCGGCATCACCCTCAAGGTCGTCGCCCGAGTGGTGTAGCGCGAAGTCGGTGGTGTCGAGTTTCCCTCTCGGCAGACCGAATTTCTGAAGGATATCGGGTTTGTAAAGCGGCGAGTAGATATGATCCATGAGGTTACCATCCTGATCGAATACAACACAGCTGAGGTCAAGGTCGATAGTCGTTTTGTTTTTGAACATTCCGAGGAAACCTCCCGAAACGATCTGTCCCCAGTTGCAACCTACGCAGAATTGAACGAGTTTCTGTCCCGAGCTTTTTGCAAGATTTATTCTTTCTCCTTTCTGAAGTTTTTTTTCGAGATCTATAGCCATAGTTTAAGGTGATGGTTAATCGATGGTTAGTAAACGTAACGGTTGACAAGTTCCTGAAGTCCGCCTTTGACTCCATTTCCCATCGCTTCGAATTTCCATGCTCCGTTGCGACGGTAAAGTCGGCCGAAAATAACTCCTGTCTCTATTGAAAAGTCTTCGTCGAGATCATATTTAGCTATTTCCTGGTTAGTATCGGCGTTGTAGATACGGATAAACGAATTATGTACCTGTCCGAAGTTCTGACGACGGCTTTCGGCTTCGTGTATAGTCGCTACGAATACGATTTCATTGATGCGCGGATCAACGAGGTCGAGCTTCACGGTAAGCGTTTCATCATCGCCGTCGCTATTGCCTCCGGTCAGGTCGTCGCCTGACGATTCAACAGCTCCGTCGGGTGATTTGAGGTTGTTATAGAATACCAGAAATTCGTCTTCGGGCGTTTTGCCGTTGGTTCCGAGCATGAACGCCGATGCGTCGAGGTCATAATCGGGTCCTCCGTTAGTGTTCGGGTCCCATCCGAGGCCAACTCCTACGTTAACGAGAGCGCTTTCGAGTTCGAGGCGCTGTCCTTTCTGCAGATTGATCATAAGTATAATGTTTTATTAATTGTTTCCTTTTACAAAAATAATGATAAATAACGGTATTACCAATAAAATGATGAATTTTGGCGTGTCGTGGTCCAATTCTGCCGGTTTTATAATAGGGGGTGTGTTAATTGTGACGATAATTGTTAAATTTCCTCAATAGCGTAAAAAATAGTCATTCATTAAACAGTATTTGTTAATTTTGCGACAAATTAATTGAATATGATTAAACGTCTTGCAATCATAATGGTGCTTCTTGCATCAGTACTTAGTAATCTTAGTGCGGCTCAGCCTAAAGTAGTTATTGATTTGAATCGTATAAAAGTTGATGTGGTGTCAAATCCCTCTAATTATCGAAACCTGACCAACAGATTCCTGATCGGTGACTCTACTCTCACGCTCGATGAGATGGCTACAGTATATTATGGATATGCATTCTCTTCCGATTATGATCCTACCGACCGTTACAGTGAGATAGAGAAGGCTTATTCCGATCTTGATTATGAGAAGACATGGAAACTTTGCAGCGAGGCGCTTAAATATAATCCGGTATCTTTAGATCTCACTATCAAAGCTCTTGTAGCCGCCAATAACGGAACCGATGAGAAGGCTCGCGCCCTTATTCCCACACTTCAGAACCGTTACGATCTGATTTCAACTATAATTCTGTCATCGGGTATGGGAACAACCACTGAGTCACCGTTTATCGTTATCTGTGATGAGGATATGGGCCGTATAATTCGTAATGTGATTTGTGTGGAATCAACGATCGGACGTGCAACGGTACGTAATCTCGATGCTATAAAAGTAAAAATGCCGACGAGTGACCGCCAGCATATTCTTTACTTTGATAATACGTTGCAGAAAGATTACGAGCGCACTCATTAATCAACCAAAACCGCTATAAGTTTTCCTGCTTTATCGAATTGCAGTTCTGTGTCGGTTCTATCGTTGATGTCAACGATGTAACCGCGTTTGGTGCGTTCGATAGATTCAACACCGGTCATCTGTTTTTTAGATTTCAGTGTGTCTACGGCACGGTGAGGCAAAACTGATTTTACAACCTTTTCACTTAGTACGGATCCGTCGGGCGCTTCGATCTCAATAATATGTCCGGTTTCATCAAATTCAATCTCGATGCCGTTGGTGAGTTTAACGTCGTAGCTTTGATTGAGGAACTCATGTTCTATTGATGCGACGGGTATCTCTTTAAAGTGTTTATCGAGATATTTCTGCGCATCTTTTGGTAGCGATGTCTGTTGAACCGTTCCGGCTACTACAGGTCCTAACGATACATATCGATAGGGTAGCGGATCGGCTGCTTCCGCGGCAATAGTACATCCAAGCATGGCTGTTGCCGCAACGATATAATTAATGATTTTCATAGTAAAATGTTGTTATGTCATTCTTATATTAAAACGTATCGTGGCTGATTGTGGTTCTCGGGTAAAAAACGTGGAAGAAAATTTCAGATGAGTAAAAAATTTGAATAAAACGAGTTATGTGTCTTATTTAAAGGTGTTTATGTATAGTTGGATTCAGGGGGATACACTGGCGAAAATAAAAAAGTGAAAATTTTTGTAATTTTTTTTGCGAAAAGCTTGCACAATTAAAAATCCTGTACTACCTTTGCACTCGCAAACGACAGATAAGTCAAGCGCAAATTGAAATAAAAAAAGCTGGTGCGGTAGTTCAGCTGGTTAGAATACCTGCCTGTCACGCAGGGGGTCGCGG
>CAZHHF010000013.1:0-18973 GCA_964531905.1 uncultured Bacteroides sp. | reverse complement strand
CGATTTCAGCTATAAGTCGGTTGATTTTTTCTATCATTGCAATGAATAATGTTTTTATAACGTCGGCAAATTTACAAAAAATCTGTGTAAATTTGTCTACCTCAATTAAATTATATGAATGATTTTGAGAATAAGGTGAGAAATTATATCTCGAGGTCTACATCGCTTGATCCCTCGCGAGGTAAGGTCGTCGTTGCGCTTAGTGGCGGAGCTGATTCGGTGGCTCTTCTCGCCGTGATGACCGCACTCGGATATCGCTGTGTGGCGGCTCATTGTAATTTTCATCTTCGTGGTGCCGAGAGTGATCGTGATATGGAACATGCGCGTCGCATAGCAGCTGATTTACGCGCTGAATTCGAGTCGGTCCATTTTGATGTGCTTGCACGCCGCTCGGTTACCGGTGAATCGGTTGAGATGGCTTGCCGGGAGCTTCGCTATGAATGGTTCGGTCAACTTAAAGAACGATATGGCGCACAGGCAGTGCTGACCGGACATCACCGCGATGATAATATCGAAACCATGTTTCTTAATCTTTTGAGAGGAACCGGGCTGAACGGAGCTGCAGGGATCGCTCCCGAAGGAGAGCGGCGTGTGAGTCCGTTACTCGCAGTCTCCCGAAATGAGATTCTTGACTATCTCGCTGACAAGAGCCTCGGATATGTTACAGATAGCACTAATTTGCAGTCCGATTTTAAACGTAATAAGCTCCGTAACATTGTTATCCCTGAGATTGTCGATCTATTTCCGGGAGCATTGGACCGGCTTGGAAACTCGCTTGCGAATCTTTCGGAGGATCGCGCTCTGTTGGCTGCATACATAGAGCAGGAACGCAAACGCTTCATAACCGCAGATGGCGTGGTCGATCTCGCATTGATTTGCGAGCAGGGATCATTGGCACCGGCACTTGCGTTCAAGCTTCTCCATCCATACGGATTTACACGCTCCGAGACCGATTCGATGCTTCGATCGGCAATGAAATCGGGTATGATCTATGAGTCGGCATGCTTCCGTGGAACAATCAGTCGAGGTAAACTTCAGATTGAACCTATCGCAGGTGACGATCGTCCCGATCCAATGGTCATAACATATAATATACTCCCGGTTGCACCGCAATCTTTGCGTAGTGGACTGCCTGAAACTGTTTTTTTTGACAGTTCTATACTTGATGGCGATCCGGTTTGGACTCTCCGCGGATGGCAAACCGGTGACCGCATGCGTCCGTTCGGGATGAACGGAAGTAGTAAAAAACTGAGCGACATATTCAATGATATGAAAATGTCGCCATCTGAAAAAAAAAGAGTCATAGTTCTTTGTCGCGATAATGAGATTGTGTGGATTGTCGGAATCAGGCAATCTGAGCAATATCGCGTCCCTTCGGGGTGGAGCGGGGAAGTAGTGATGCTTACTGTCGGCGGTGACGGCGAACAATTATGTCGTTCGACTCAGTGATCACAATGTCGACTGCAACATCGTGAGGCTCGGCATCAATTTCGTCAACTAATTGAAAATCATATCCGATTCCGATCTTGGTCGCACGGCTGTCGGCGAGCAGACGGTCATAATAACCTTTTCCACGGCCTACGCGGTTTCCACTCCGGTCGTAAGCAACAGCCGGCACAATGATCAGCTCTATTTTGTCGACCGATGTTATGTCGTCGCCCTGAGGCTCCTCTATAAGGAATGCGCCTCGTGAGAGTTGAGAGCGGTCATAGGGGAGAATCTCAAGATTAAGACCATTTACACGCGGCAGAAAAAAATGCTTCCTGCCGGCCCATCGTTCTATAAACTCGTGGGTCGACAATTCATCGGGTAATGAGTGATACATAAGTATATTCTCAGCCATAGTGAATGCCGCTGATTTCTCGAGACGTTCAAACACTTTCTGCGCGGCTGAAATCTTTTCCGCTGCTGACAGTAGCGCCTTTTTAGCTCTTATAGAGCGCCGTATATCATCTTTCTTCATTTCTTGGAACTCTTCGTTTTGTTATCCTTTACCGGCGCTTTTGCATTTCCGCTTCCTATCTCGTTTACCGCTTTTTCTATAGCATTGTCGGTGGTGTTGATAATCTCATAAAAAGCATGATTACCGATGATGTCGCGTGCGATCAGCGCCTTTAATTGATTAACAATCAAGTCATGGGAAATGTTGATGTAGTACCACCGTGCGGGGATTCCGTTTCTCGAAGCATAGTCGCAGAATTGTCGGAGCAGAACGTCATCAGATGGAAGAACTTTCAATATGTCGTCGGCTTCGGTAAGTTCATCGCGGTGAGAATCACAGAATTCAAAAGCGAATCGCTGAAGAAGCCCTGCATTGAATACGTTGAGATAGTAACTGGTTATCCCTGAAGTATCGACAGGAACATAGATATCGGGCATTATACCGCCTCCGCCATATACAGTTCGTCCGTTGGCTGTGATATAACTGTCATCGATATTAAGCTTCACCGAATCTTCGGCAAACAGTTCGCCGTGGTTGTAACGCTCGATCAGATCATTGCGGTAGGTTACTGCATTGGCATAATCGCGCTGGATACAACGTCCCGACGGCGTATAATAACGGGCTATTGTAAGACGGATGGCACTGCTGTCGGGAAGCTCGGCCTGACGCTGTATCAGTCCTTTTCCAAATGAGCGGCGTCCTATGATCAGGCCACGGTCATTATCCTGGATCGCGCCTGCGAAGATTTCGCTTGCGCTTGCCGAATACTCGTCTATCAGTACAACAAGTCCCGCTTCTTTGAAGGCACCTGAACCGTCAGAGAAGAAAATCTCGTCGTTCTTTCCTTCATGACCTTTTTTGGCAACGATAACCGAGTGGGGATTAAGGAATTCGTTAGCCATCAGTATCGCCATTTCCATGAATCCGCCGGTGTTACCGCGCAGGTCAATCACGAAATTGCTTGCACCATCTTCTTTTAATAAGATCATCGACGTCAGGAATTCATCGTAGGTGTTACGTCCGAAACGGTTTATCTTGATGTAGCCGGTAGAATCGTTGAGAAGATACGACGAATCGACAGTCGTTACGGGAACCGGTCCGCGTGTAACGGTAAATTCCAGCGTCTTCTTGGAGCTGGCTCTTTTTATCCCGAGTTTTACACGAGTGTCGGCATCGCCTTTAAGCAATTTCATCACCTCATCGTTGGTTATTCCGGTGCCGGCGATATTCTTGCCGTCAACAGTCACGATACGGTCACCTGCCATAAGCCCGACCTTTTCCGACGGGCCACCCGATATGACTTCGATAACCGTCACGGTATCGTTGTTGATCATGAACTGAACACCTACACCGCTGAATGACCCCTCGAGTTCATCGTTTACTCCTTGAAGCTCTGATTTCGGTATGTAGCTCGAATGAGGATCAAGATTTGCAAGCAGTTGAGGAAGAGTTACTTCAAGCAGGCTGTCGAGATCCACGTTGTCGACATATTCGTTCTCGATCAGATTGAGGATATTGGCGAATTTTTTATTGGCCGACGTCACGCCACGGTTCTGTGACAGAAATCCGCCGGTCATCATTCCCAAAATGAAAAAGATGGCGATCAACAGTGGAACCGCCATATATGTCTTTTTATATTTATTCATTTCTCAAGGTTAAAAAGTAGCAATGTTTTTGGCTTTTTACTTATTGTAGAGTTTCGATGTGTACACATTCAACGCCGGCACGTCTGAGCAGATCGATGCCGTCGGTTATACGGTATAGTTCGTTGAACACAACCCTGCGGATACCTGACTGAATTATCAGTTTCGCACATTCCAGGCAAGGCGATGCAGTAACATATAGAGTGGCACCGTCGCTTGAGTTATTGCTACGGGCTACTTTTGTGATCGAATTGGCTTCGGCATGAAGCACATACGGCTTTGTGATGCCGTTATTGTCTTCGCACACATTCTCAAAACCTGAGGGAGTGCCGTTATAACCATCGGAAATGATCATAGAGTTTCTGACGATTATTGCTCCAACCTTGCGACGTTCGCAATAAGAGTTTTCAGCCCATATTCGTGCCATTCTCAGATACCGCTTGTCGAGAATTTCTTGTTTTATCTGATGCTCCATATAATATCAGTGGGTCATATTCTTTACAAAGGTATGAATAAATTGATTAATAAGCGGTTTTTTTGTCAAAAATGTGGTTAACTGCTGTTAAAATAAAATAGTGTTGAAACTCTTAATAATGGTTATTTTATATCAGATATTTACGCAATAGAACAATTTTACTTAATTTTGTAGAATATTATCGGGCAGATAAAATTTAAGATACGTTGTTCCGTTCTTTAGTTACTGTCAATTTTATTATCACACGCACACAATAACGAATAGAATAAATCCAAATGAGCGATAACGCTAATAAACCGGCCTCGAAGCCATTTCTCTCAAAATCGGTCGTCAGTAAGATTATCAAATGGATGTGGATCTGTTTCTTTGCGGGAATAGTTCTGCTATTCATTATGTTCGTCATGATCTACAACGGTTTGATAGGCTACATGCCCCCTGTTGAAGAACTTAAGAACCCTCATGATAAATTCGCGACGGTTGTGTATTCGGCCGACGGCGAGGAACTCGGACGGTATTTCCGAAATACCGGAAACCGCGTATATGCCGATTACGATGAGATTTCTTCCAATGTTATCGATGCTCTGATAGCTACCGAGGACTCGCGTTTTGAAGATCATTCAGGAATCGACATGCGTGCGGTAGGGCGAGTATTGGTTAAGACACTTATATTGCAGAATAAGAATGCCGGCGGAGGTTCCACAATAACTCAGCAGCTTGCCAAACAGCTGTTCTCGCCGTCGTCGGGCAGCCTGCTCGAGAGAGCTTTCCAGAAACCGATCGAGTGGATGATCGCGGTAAAACTCGAACGGTTCTATTCTAAGGACGAGATAATAAAAATGTACCTTAATCAGTTCGACTTCCTTTACAATGCTGTGGGAATAAAGTCGGCTGCTCATGTTTATTTCGGAAAAGACGCTAAAGATCTGAACGTTGAGGAGGCTGCGATGCTTGTGGGTATGGTAAAGAATCCGGCCTACTACAACCCTGTGAGAAAGCCTGAGCGCACACTTGCACGCCGCAACACGGTACTTAACCAGATGTATAAGAACGGTAAGCTTACCGAAGCCGAGTACGATTCACTATGTAACATTCCGCTGCGGCTCGATTTTCATCCGGTCGATCACAAAGAAGGTCTTGCGCCTTATTTCCGTGAGGAGCTGCGTCGTTATCTTATTGCCAAGAAGCCTGATCCAAGTAAATATTTCGCGTGGGAAAAACAGAAATATGTCGATGATTCGATCGCATGGGAAAATAATCCACTGTATGGATGGATCGAAAAGAATCCGAAACCCGATGGCACGAAATATGATATTTATACCGATGGACTGAGGATTTACACAACCATAGATTCCCGTATGCAACGTTATGCCGAAGAAGCTGTAGCCGAACACATGGCTTCGCTTCAGAAACAGTTCTTCCGCGAAAAGCGCGGAGTTCCTAACGCACCATATACCACCAACCGTGAAGAACTGTCATCCTCTCAGCTTGAAGGACGAATAAACCATGCTATAAAGCAAAGCGACCGCTACCGCATTATGTCTAAGGCCGGATTCAGTGATGCTGATATTCAAAGGGCGTTCAACACTCCGGTGGATATGCGCGTGTTCAGCTATGACGGAGCGATCGACACAGTGATGACCCCGCGTGATTCAATCCTTTATACAAAACATTTCCTCCGCACCGGATTCATGTCGATGGAACCTGTTACAGGTCATGTGAAGGCCTACGTTGGAGGTCCTGATTTCGCGCATTTTCAGTATGATATGGTATCTACCGGACGTCGTCAGATCGGTTCGACCATCAAACCGTTCCTCTACACATACGCTATGGAAGAAGGTTTTACCCCATGCGATGAATTCCTCAATGAACAGCCGACGATCATTGATGAGAACGGACGTCCGTGGTCACCGCGAAACGCCGGATCGGCGAGGGTAGGCGAAATGGTCGATCTCCGTTGGGCGCTTACCAATTCAAATAACTGGATTTCAGCGAGGTTGATGAGTCAGCTATCTCCGGCTCAGCTTGTGAGAAACATGCACAATTTCGGCATTACCAATCACATCGACCCGGTGATGTCGTTATGTCTCGGATCGTGTGAAGTATCGGTAAAAGAAATGGTCGGCGCTTATACTGCCTATGCCAACAAAGGGATGCGTGCCGAACCGGTTTTCGTCACTTCTATTGCCGATTCCAACGGGAACATTATCTCGGAATTCACCACAAAACATACCGAAGTTATCAGCGAGAAAGCTTATTTCCGTATTCTCTCACTTCTGACCAACGTTGTCGACGGTGGTACCGGTAACCGTCTGCGCCGCGCGCCGTTCAACATCACCGCACAGATGGGCGGTAAGACCGGTACAACCAACTCCAACTCCGACGGTTGGTTCATGGGATTCACTCCGCAGCTTGTATCGGGCGTATGGGTCGGTGGTGAAGAACGATTCATCCACTTCAACTCAATGGCTTATGGCCAGGGAGCATCGATGGCGTTGCCTATTTACGGAAAATACATGTCGAAGGTATATGCCGACCGCTCTCTCCCCTATAACCAGTCAGCCACATTCCCTGTTGCCAATTTTGATCTATGTGAGAAGGAATTCTATGATGGCGACGGTGATGATGAGATTGTGGAAGAAAGCATCAGCGGTGCGTTCGACTGATTTTAACGAAGCCAATATGCACGAATCAGTCATACCACACTAAAATCCTATTTTATGAAAAATTTAGTTATACTGATCGGCAGTATATTACTGTCGACAGTTGTTTTTGCCAAGAGTCCGATAACAGTGAAGCTACATGAAGGTTCTGATAATGCCGATGTCAGCAGTCTGCTTAATCTGCTCGATGCTAATATGACTACGGCGACAATATGCGCCGATTCGATAGATGCTAAATATTATGCCGTATGGATGGTGCATCAGAAAGAGAATGAAAGTTTAAGAACACTGCTCGGATATACTGCGATCAATCCCGATTCGGCAAGTACGCCGATCAGAATTACCACTATGGCAAAGGATTCGCTTAATGTGCTGGTGTGTTTGGGACCTAACCGTAAGATGGTCAATATCCCAACTACGGGGTATACACTTGTAGGATGTGATTTTGAATGGACGTTTAACGAAACGGATACGATACCGCTTATGGCTTACACTACAGGGATCCCAATGAAGAAGAAAGTGGGCGACAAAGTATACTCCGGTTATTATATATGTGGAGTAAGGTATTCAAAAGTGCATCCTTCGGAATGGAAAGAAAAATATAATCTTCCCGATTATATTTACTTTGAGGCGATTCCGATTAAAGAGTTTTATAATTAGCAGATCGGATTACATATAAAAACGAAGCCCGGACCTCTTTCGAGTCCGGGCTTTCGCCGTTGTTTAGTTAGAAAACCGGTAGATTAGTAATTCCATTGGCAGGCAATCATTCTCAGATTGTCACATCCGATGGTACGGATATCAGTCAGCACGTTGTAACGGCAGTTGATATATGTGAGTGCGTTGTCAAACGATACGTCAAGCATGTTGAGCTGGTTGTTGTTGCAGAGCAGACGCTGGAGGAATGTCTGGTTGTTGAGAGTAAGAGTTACCAGGTCATTGTAAGAGCAGTCTACGAAGAGGAGGTTAGGACATCCTTCAACCGAGAGGCTGGTAAGATCGTTGTATGAGCAAACGAGGTCGAGAAGTGAAGTACAGTTGCGAACTCCGAGTGAAGTCATGCGGTTGTCACTGCAGATAAGAGAGCTGAGTGAAGGCAGGTTGGAGATAAGCAAGCTTGAGATCTCGTTGTTGTCAGCGTTAAGGTTGGTAAGATTCTCTACACCGAGGAGGTTAAGCGATGTAAGCTTGTTGTAACCGCAGTAAAGGTTTTTAAGGTTAGTACATCCGCTTACCATAAGGCTTTCGAGGTGGCAACCCTGACAGTTAAGAGTCTTGAGGTTGGTAAGATTCGAGAAGTTGAGGGTAACGAAATAGTTGTTAGAGCAGTTAACCGAGGTTAGGAACGGTACATTGGTGATAGTAAGGTCGGCCAGACGGTTCTTGTAAATGTTTACAGTAGCGAGCTGGGTACAGCCTTCAAAATCAATGCTCTTGAGTTCGTTACGCTGTGCGTTGAGTTCGGTAAGAGCAGCATCGTTGGTAAGATTGAGAGAGGTGAGTTTATTACGTGAAACATCAACTTTAGTAAGAGCGGTAAAGTTAGAGAGATCAAGATTACCGGCGATTTTTTTATCTTTCCAGTTGATTTCAGTTACATGGCCATCAGCGAAAGTAACGCCTTCCCATGTTGCGGGAGAATTAAGGTCGGTGATTTTCAAGGCCTGCGCATTAGTTCCTTCTTTTTCGGCAGGTTGTGACAAGAATGCCTGTAATTGTTTAACTTCTTTCTTGTCGGGTTTCTGAGCGAAAGCTACCACGCTACCAAGCATGATTGCGATCATTAAGACAGCTTTTTTCATATAAATAGTTGGGTTTATGAGGTTAATAATTTGTTTTACTATTCTCTGTTTTTCTAACTTGTACTATATAAACGTGCGGGGATCAAAAAATGTTTATATAATGTTGTTTTTTTTGTGATTTTTTTTTGCGGATTTATTTAGAATAGGTGCTACATAATTAATAATCAGTCGTTTATGCGTCTTTGATTTCTTATAAAATTCTTTTATTTTCTATGATTAAATTTAATTTCACTGGGTATAACGATATATTTTTCTTAATGTAATTTACTCTCTACTGCTATCATTGATCACTTTAACCTAAGTTAAAGAGTGTTCATATATGTGGGCATATTGTTGATTGATAGTATGTTAAATTGTTAATCCGCTGTTAATTCCGACTTTTAACACGATTTTTTCAGTAACATTTTTTTGTCGGAGCCGATATTTGCCATATTACCTTTGCCGGAGATAATTTAAACACATATAATATATTATACTATGGCAAGCATGACTATCCGTAAAAAATGGTATGAGAAACTTCAGCAGATCAGCGACAATGAAACCCGTAATGACGCTCTGTGGGCTATTATCGAATATCTGGCGACCGGCAGCGAATGTGTAGTGAACCGCTTTCGTGAAGTGGGTAACGAGTGTATGTCGCTTATGACGATGGTAATTGACGATGTGGAGAAGAGCCGCCTGCGCGCTGAAGCAGCCCGTAAACGCCGCGAGGAACGTAAGCGGAATGAACAGAATGGATATAATCGCCCTCGCTGCTCGAAGCAGCATATCTATGAGCAGTATCCCGCAATGTTTATTTTTGATGGGTTCGCATCCTACCTTATGTCGACCGCTTTTACTGCGGGACGCAAGGTTATTACCGGAAAATTCGGTGAGATTGACTTTGACAAAGCTATATCGATGTTCCGTGAGCTGACGCTCGCCCGTAAACAACTTGGGAACGTACAACGTTTCTCGATTTTTCGAGAGATGTTCACCCGATTTGTAAATGAACATCAGCGTGTACTCACAACCGGATGTGTAAATATAGCCTGAAAAGATCAGAATGGAGGCTCATCGCCTGTCGATATAATGTCGGCAGAACCACCGCTGAACGTTGAAATGGGATTCGGCATCGGATCGTCGTCGGCATTGAGTCGGGATCCGATTGTGGCTTCAGTTCCGATAGGAGAATTTTCAGTCCAGTTTTCGAAACGGGCGAACTTGTTACGGAAACGCATATCGATGTCACCAACAGAACCGCTACGGTGTTTTGCAATGATGAACTGGGCAAGTCCCCTTACGTCACGACCTTCTCCGTCGATGCCGCTTTTCAGATAATATTCGGGGCGGTGGATGAAGCATACGATATCGGCGTCCTGCTCGATTGCTCCCGATTCACGGAGGTCGGAAAGCTGCGGGCGTTTTCCGTCGGTTCGGTTCTCTACGCTACGGTTGAGCTGTGACAAGGCGATAATAGGGATATTAAGCTCCTTTGCAAGCTGCTTGAGCGATCGCGAGATCATACTGACCTCCTGCTCGCGGCTTCCGAATTTCATTCCCGAGGCGTTCATCAGCTGAAGGTAGTCAATTATGATCATCTTTATATCGTGTTCCCTGACGAGCCTTCGTGCTTTGGTTCGGAGTTCGAATATCGACAGTGAAGGAGTGTCATCTATATATAGAGGTGCGCTGTAAAGATGTTTTATTCGTGACATCAGCTGATCCCACTCCATGTCTGACAGACGTCCGCTCTTGATTTTTTCACCTTCAAGTTCGCATGTGTTGCTTATAAGACGGTTTACGAGCTGAAGGTTCGACATTTCAAGCGAGAAGATGGCGATAGGTGTATTGTAGTTGACAGCCATGTTTTTCGCCATTGACAGAACGAAAGCGGTTTTACCCATCGCAGGACGTGCAGCGATGATTATCAGGTCGGAGTTCTGCCATCCCGAAGTCACTTTGTCAAGTTCGTGGTAACCCGATTCGAGTCCGCTAAGTCCCGATGCACGGTTGGCGGCATTCTGTATCTGAGTGATGGCCTGCGATATCACGGGATCGATCTGCGTCACATCTTTCTTGACGTTGCGCTGAGAGATCTCGAACAGTTTCCCCTCGGCTTCCTGTAGAAGGTCATCAACATCGTTGCTCTCGTCGAAAGCTTTTGCTTCGATTGCCGAAGCGAACGAGATGAGTTCGCGTGCAAGATATTTCTGAGCTACGATTCGTGCGTGAAATTCGATATTGGCACCCGATGCTACTCTTGATGTCAGTTCCGAGATATACATCGGTCCGCCTGCTTCCTCCAGCGTACCCGATAGACGGAGCTGTTCGGTAACCGTGAGCATGTCGATCGGCTGCTGCGAAGCGCCAAGAGACTGTATCGCCTCATATATTCGGCGGTTGGCAGGTTCATAGAAACTGTCGGGTTTCAGGATGTCGCACACCGTAGTGTAGGCATCTTTCTCGAGCATCAAAGCTCCGAGAACAGCTTCTTCGAGTTCGGTATCGCGTGGTTGCAGACGGCCACCGGCGCCAAGCAGCGGATTCTGTTGCTGCTGATTCCGTCTATTATTATATGAGTTTCGTGAATCGTTGGTGAATTGCATTGATGTTGACAGGAGTTGTTTACTCTACAAAGGTACGCTTTTTTCCGGAGTGGTCAGCAGTTTAATCGAAGATATCTGAATAAATCGAATCGGCTTTATGGGAGAGTATATCGTCGAGCTGTTCGAAACTGATTTCATGTGCCTGCTTTACAGGCGCGATTATTTGCGGCTGGGGATCTTTTATTTTCTTTGGTTTATATTTGGCCACACGTCCCGAGCTGTGATAGTTGGTTACATAATATCTCTCGTTCAGATCGCTTACGATAACTCCGCGCGACGATGATGCATGAATCATTTTTCCATCACCTATATATATACCCACGTGGCTGACTTTCCCGCGGCCGTTCCGCGAAGTGAAAAAAATGAGATCGCCGGCTTGCATTCTGTTGAAATTGACATTGTTGCAGAAGTCGCGCTGATCGGTTGTTGTCCGTGGCAGTTTAATGTCGGCGGCCTTCCGGTATACTTCCATCACGAATCCCGAGCAGTCGGTTCCCGACATTGAGTGACCTCCATAAACATATCGGGTGCCGAGCCATTTAGTCGCTTCGTTAAGAAGCGCGTCCGACCGGTCGATTATAGGAAAAAGTTCACTTCCTGTATGGGACTGATCATGTTTATCAGGTTTTTTCTTATTCGTCTTTGACTTCGGAGCGTGTTTCCCGGAATCATATATAGGATCATGCGCCATCTTCCGGCTACTGCCGCATGAGGCGGTAAGGCAGAGAGATAAGAAGGCTATTGCTGTGGATAACAATATATTTATGTAGCTCCGTTTCATTGTTTTACAAATTTATCGTTTTGCTCCGATATTTCCAAGTAAATATAACGAGTGCCGCATTTTTAAATCCAATTATCTAATTTTTACGTATTTTTCACCAAAAAACGTTTCATGACTCATATCCATTATTAAAATTAGCTAAATGGGTTGAAAAAGATTCTTATCTCCACAATAATAGGTTATTTTTGCCGTCATAAGTTAAAAATTAACATAAAAGAATTGATCATTTAACATTTTCAACGTTATGAACAGCATCTTAAAAACATCATTAATCGCTTGTGGTGTAGCACTAATGACCTCTACAGCCACTTTTCTTGCATTCGGTTCAAAATCGGGCAAGGCGAACATAACTCCCGTTTTCACGGAATCGGGTGCGTTCTACACAGTGGGGCAATCGCCCGCTCAAGAGCCGTCGGATTTTGTTGAGGCTGCCGAGTCGACTGTAAACGGCGTTGTCAGCATAAAAAGTTTTGCGACTCCGCGCGGATATGGAAACCAGAACTATGGTGGCGGAGGTTCATCGCCTTTCGGAGATCCGTTGTTTGATTTCTTTTTTGGCGGAAACGGACGTCGCCAGCAACAGCCGCAGCAACGTCAGCCGGAACCCGAACAGCGACAGACCGGTCTCGGATCAGGCGTTATTCTCAGTGCCGACGGTTATATCGTGACAAATAATCACGTAGTTGACGGTGCCGAACGTCTTGAAGTCACACTTAATGACAACCGGAGCTTTAACGCGAAGGTTATCGGAACCGACCCGTCGACCGATCTCGCCCTTATCAAGATTGACGCAACCGATCTTCACGTGATACCTATCGGTGACTCCGAGTCGCTCAAAGTTGGCGAATGGGTTCTCGCAGTAGGTAATCCGTTCGGTTTCACCTCCACCGTAACCAAAGGTATAGTAAGCGCTAAAGCGCGTAACATTTCATCGATCACAGGCCATGCGGCTCCTTCGGGAATCGAGGCGTTTATTCAGACCGATGCCGCAGTTAATCCAGGCAATTCGGGTGGTGCGCTCGTAAATCTTCAGGGACATCTCGTCGGTATCAACACCGCGATTTATTCTCAGACCGGTAATTTCGCCGGTTACTCGTTTGCAATTCCCACCTCGATTGTGAAAAAAGTAGTTACCGACCTTAAACAGTATGGTACTGTCCAGCGTGCTATCCTCGGAATCCGCTTCGGTGAACTTACTCCCGATCTTGCAAAAGAAAAGAAGATCACAGCAGTCAATGCCGGTATATATGTTGGCAGTGTCGAAGACCGCAGTGCCGCTTTTGAAGCTGGTCTTAAAGAAGGTGACGTGATTGTGGAAATCGGAGGAAATCCTACAGTTAATACTGCTCAGCTTCAGGAGGCGATAGCAAAACATCGTCCTGGTGACAAAGTTTCGGTTACATTCTTCCGCGACAATGAGAAGAAAACCGTGAATGTGATGCTCCGTAATTCTCAAGGTAATACTACTGTGACTCGCTCGGGCGATATCGTTGAACTCGGATGCGCGTTCAAGACTGTTGCTCCTGAAACACTCCGTCAGCTTGAGATTTCAAATGGTGTTCAGGTTACCGGACTTAAGGACGGAAAATTCAAATCGGCCGGAATCAAGGATGGTTTCATTATCCTCGACATCAACAACTCGCGTGTTTCCAAGCCTGAGGATGTGGATAAAATCTATCATGCGATTATGTCGGACCAGAGTGGATACGATAAAGTGATGTTTATCACCGGAATCTATCCTACCGGACGTAAAGTCTACTATGCGGTGGATCTCGAACAATAAAAAAGTCAATACACCCGTTAATATTCCCTCAGGGGGCTGTGTCAAAATTAAACATTTTGATTCAGCCCCTTAAGGTTTGTCAGGATGGGTCAGATGCAAGGCGCTGAGGATGAGACTGAAAGGAGCATACATGTAGTATGTGACTGAAGTCGAATTCCGATAGCAACGCCGCAGATGACCTATTATGACACACCGTCCCGAGTTTTATGATATTTGATTTTGTAGTTTAGCCGAAATAGACAAGTAATCCGCCGATAAGCACGTAAACTAATGTGTAGGGAATAGCGGCACGAAGAATCTGTGAATCACTCCGCTGCATTTCGCAGGCGGCAGTGGCTACTGCGATACTTTGAGGTGAAATCATTTTTCCTCCGGTCGCGCCTGTTGTATTTGCTGCCAGCAACCAGTTGGATTCTGAACCATGTATACCAAAATAGCTTGCTGTGCCGTCCATTCCAAGATTGTGGGCTACGTTAACCTGAAGTTTGGCGAAGAGGATATTGGATGAGGTGTCGCTACCTGTCACAAATGTGCCTACCGCTCCAATCAGTGGAGCAAAAATCGGGTAACTTCCACCGGTAAGAGCCACCAGTCCCGAGGCGATTGTGCTGATCATTCCACTGTAATTCATAACAGAAGCAAGAGCGATCAGTGAGATTATGGTAATTGCCGTATATTTGAGAGAAACAAGTGTTCGGCACAATAGTACCAGAAGTTTCTTTACGCTGAGTCCCTGTATCATTCCTCCTGCAAAGCTACCGATGAATATTATGAATGCAGCATTGGAAATCCAGCCGAATCGGAATGTAGTACCGATAACGGGAATGTTGACACTCGATACTAAATGGCTTTTCAAAAACTGATTGATTGTCGGACACATGGTTCCCGACAGTAAAATCAATGCCAATATAAGGATATAGACACTCCAGGCTTTCAGCGCTTCGGAAAGACTCACTTTTTTTACGGCTGAGGTGTCACGACGTTTTTTATTGCCGGTAAATCGGGCTGCTACAATCAATGAGATTATCGCTGCTATTGATCCGATGATCGCCGGTGTTTCCGAGCCGAGATAATAGGCGCAGAGAAATTGCGCGATAAATGATATGCAACCTACCCAGAGTGTAAGAAGTATATTTTTTCTCCACGCCGATTTATCGGTCAGCATCAAGATGACAAACGGTATGAAGAAGAACAGAGGTGAAAGCTGAAGTATTGTAAAGGTAGATACTTCCCGGATCATTTCAGCTGTTGCATCGCCTCCCGCGGTAGCTTCGTTGCAAAGAGTGGTTACTGGTACGCCGAGCGCCGCAAAGCCGGTTGCCACAGTATTCCCCAGAAGTGCTACAAGAGCCGAAAAGAATGGTTTGAATCCCAAGCCTATTAATATAGCTGCCGGAATTGCGACTGCCGTCCCGAAGCCGGCCATTCCTTCGAGAAGACCTCCGAATCCCCACACCATCAACAGTACCAATATCCCTTTATCGTCGGTCAAGGATATGAATTGAAGTTTGATAACCTCGATCTGTTTGGACTCGACCAGGATGTTGTAACTGAATATCGCCATCAGTATTATCAGGAATATCGGAAATACGGCTTTCAGTATTCCTTCGGTTATACTCCAGCTTACGAGACTCAACATCGTCACATCGTTAAATTCCTTCGGAACGATGTTCAGTTCCGGAACTGCGAAAATTGATAACAGTGCTGCGGTCAAGAGGGTTAATACAGCGCTCAGATGTCCCGATAACTTGAACTTGAGCATCAGAACAAACAGTATGACAATCGGAGCTAAAGAGACGAGATATTGCATGATGGTGGTTTTATAATAGATGTGCGTCGGAATATTGTGTCTCACGGAATGAAAAATCCCCTAAAAGTTCGTTATATGACTCTTAGGGGACTTTTCAAAGTGTTATAAGTATTATTCGTTTTTTACTGCTGTGCGCTCATAGTCGACAGATCGACTGTAATAGCGGCAGGGTAGAGGCGCGAGCGGTCGAAATAGCGTGCGCAGCTGTTCACGAGGTTCTCGATATTGGGAGTGAGCTTGCCGCTGAATATTTTTTTACCGTTGACGGTAAGATTTACCGGTTTGCTCATGTCAACGAGCTGATCGTTGAGATACACAGTGAAGTTACCTGTGGTTGCAGGAGTATAATCCTTATTGAACAGCAATCCGATGCTGAAACCGAAACGGCTGTCCTCTTTTGCAACTGAGTAGGTAACGGTGTTCACACGGATATTGATATCGTTACCATCGATATCCATCTGATAGTAAGTACGCGATTTGTCATCGGCATTGCTGCGCTGGTTAACGTAAAGATTATAGAATCCGTCGCGGTACCATCCGTCCATTTCGAAGTTTTCCCAGTTGACATGCTTCGGATACGGATTTCTTGTGTGCTGTTTCAGCCACGGAGTAGTTACTGAATAATCGATCGCATGACCGTAGCCGGGCATGATCTCTACGTTGTGGATATATCCGTCGGGATAATATTTCTGAAGACTGTCGAGTGTGGCTCCGGTGATATATGTGAGCTGATTGCGGAGGAAACCGAAATCTTTTTCTCCTGTGTGGAAAGTAAAGGCTGTGTTACGGAGATTCTCAGCGGGAGCATTGATAAGCGGTTCGCCACCTGCCATTGGACCTGCACCTGCAAGATAGTCGGCATAGAATGAAGCGAGTCGCTGGCTTCCGTAGCCGCCCTCTGAAATACCGAACATGTAGATGCGGTTGTTGTCGATCACATTATCGCGGAGCATTATCTGACGGAGGAGTTTGTTCCACGTCCATTGTTTTGATTTCTGCCACCAGCGGTAGTATTCGCCTTCATTGGGAATCTGGGGAATGAAGTAGATCGACGGCGCATCGTCGAATCTCTGGGATATCTTGATGCCTGTGGGCCATTCCTGCGCTTTGGGACCTGAACCGTGGAGATATAAGAAGAAAGAGTATTTTGTGCTGTCACTGTTTTCACCGCCTTTATAGCCTAAATAATAAGGCATCACTGCGTTTGGCTCGAGTTCGGCGGGAAGCTGCCATTTATAGCTTGTTTCGTCGTAAAGCGACGGATATGTCTCGGGAAGCTTCTCCTCGGTAAAAGCGGCGTTGGCTTTCACCCATTCATCCCATACTTTGTTCTCGACCGATTTAATGTCACCGTCCTTAATTGAGTAGGCGGTTTTGAACGGGGCGGTATCTCCTGCGAGATACGATGAGAAATAGTTTTCTACGGTGTCGTAATTGAAGTTGCGCGGAAGTGATTTGAGCTTGTTTCCGGCTGCAGACATCGTAGAGACGGCGAATAGTGCGGCAATAGATGAAAGGAAAAATTTATTCATGTTAATTGTAAGATTCGGTAAAGAACTGTTCGTTAGTTAATGTAATGGATTTATTTAATGCAAAATTAATAAAAAATATTTTATCGTCGGGCGGTTTGAGGGGTCATTTATTTAGTTGATGAAATAAATTTTGTATTTTTGCATGAGTAAACAATTATAATTCAGATATAACTCAGTATGCATACAGCTAAGTATTTAAGAAAATCATTGGTGCTGTTTTCCATCTCACTGATGGGAGGAATATCGGCATCGGCTCTGAACCTGAAAGTTGGTGTACCCGATTCAGATAGTTATAGTAAGGTGAAGATAACACTCGATGTACCCACTGCCGACGGCGTCAATGTTGTTACGCTCAAGCGCGACGGAAACAGTTTTAACGGGGAGATTCCTGCAACCGACGACGGAATATATATGATGCAGATCGCATCGGGGCGTTCCAAAGTCAATCTTCCGGTTTATCTCGCGGGCGACAATGTGGAATTTCATCTCACCTCTCCGGTAGTAGCTTTGGAAAATGATCTGACCGACAATATCAACAGTGCATTTGCGGCTTATAATGGCTTTGTGATGTCATCGGGATTTAAGGTGATGTCAAAAGCTGCAAAAGTTAATGAAGCTGAAGCTAAGCAGATACTCGACACATACATCTCGGTTGCCGATTCCATCGTGGAGGCCCGTTCGCTTGAAGGAGCTGCCGCCCGCTATATGAAACTGTGGGGACTCTGCTCGGCACACAGTGCAGCGTGGTCGATCAATTATCTCGCTAACCATAACAATAATCCTATTACAGTATCGGCGGTTGAACTCTACCCGTTCTCGCCGGCTGAGTTCGACAATGTTCTGGCTGCAGGAATCTCGTCTGTTCCCAAGCTGATCAGCGAAAATCTGCCCGGCGATACTCCTGAGGATAAGTTGCAGTGGCTTTATGATAATTACTCCACTCCTGCGATCCGTAACACTGTCAAGGAAAAGGTGATGGCCGACTTTATCAATAACTTCGATTATGTAGGTGACTACGAGAACGGCAAGCAGCGCTTAGCCACTATGATAGAGCGTTATGGTTTCAATCCCGATTATATGGATACTTTCATTGCGCGCCGTGCGGTTCTCCCCGGTGCCGATTTCCCCGAAGGAGTGAAACTGATGGATCCCAAAGGGAATCTGGTTGACTTCTCTAAGTTCCGTGGAAAATATGTATATGTTGATGTGTGGGCATCGTGGTGCGGTCCCTGTTGCGCCGAAGTTCCACATCTTCAGGCACTCGAAAAAGAGTTGAAAGATTCCAACGTGGAATGTGTGTCGATCTCAATCGACTCTGAAGAAGATTCATGGCATGACAGAATGGAAAAACTGAAGATGCACGGCAATCAGCTGATTGATTCCGACAAATCATTCGCCGGCAAACTGAACATCCGCACGATACCTCACTTCATGCTTTACGGTCCCGACGGAAAGCTGATCGAATATCAGATGTCGCGTCCGTCAAAACCCGAAACTCTCGAATACCTCAAAGGTCTGAAATAACAGATTGTTTCATATACTAAGAAGCGGTTGTACAAAATAAATTGTGCAACCGCTTCTTTTGTAGATATATGTGGGTCAAATAAACGTTGAACTTATTGAAAGTAGGGATGCTTCGTGGAGTATCCGCAACATACTGATAATCAGATTACTACATGGAATATTCGATGCTGTCGGGTGAAACTGAGGCTGCTCCGCGAAGCAGCCCTACAATTCATTGGAAGTCAGTTTGTTAATGGTGGACACTCACTACATGATAATGCGGTGATTTAAAATATTTTTGGCATTATAAATATTTTACTAACTTTGCGGTCGCAGACCGCAAGCAGAAGCCCGGTCACGGGCAATGCGGGCGGGCCGGCAGACATTTTACTAAAGAATGCGTTTACTCGACGCTCTTTCTTGACAAACGGAAATCTGGAAAATTTCAATGGTA
>CAZHHF010000012.1:0-19276 GCA_964531905.1 uncultured Bacteroides sp. | reverse complement strand
ACGGTGCATGATGAAGAGAATACAATACCTTTGACTCCGAATTCGGGCATCAGATCGAGCAGATTCATCAGGGTGTTAAGGTTGTTGCGGTAATAGAGGACCGGTTTCTGTACTGATTCACCCACTGCTTTGCTTGCGGCGAAGTTGATTATACCGCTGATTCCGGGGTACTGCTCGAATAGTTTTCTCAACGCTGGCATGTCGGTGCAGTCGGCTTCGACAAAGTCGGGTCGGACTCCGGTGATTTTTTCAATACCATCAAGCACCTCGCGGTTACTGTTGGAAAGATTGTCGATTATAACTACCGAATATCCGGCATTGATAAGTTCCACAACGGTGTGTGATCCGATGTATCCGGTTCCACCGGTTACAAGTATTCTTCCTTTGTTCATTTGGTTAGATTTTTGGGCATTTATTTAGTTGCAAAGTTAATGTTTTTTAGCTTTTGACCCTAATTTTTTGTCAGATTTAATTTCCAATGATCCTGGTTCTGATCTTATGTGTTTTCTGTTTTTGGAGCAGATAAAAACTGTGAAAGATTGATTTCGGATATTCTATTTCTAAGATAGTCCAATGATTCCTCTTTTGTCATTGAAAGTAAGGGGTTTTGGTAAAAGCTGAAAGCATTCTTTATAGTATGGGCCAGTTCATAGATCCAATATGTACCGCTCATCTGTATGATGTATCCACCGATTGTTTTTGCCATAGTCTCTATTCTGCTTCCATCTCCAATTTTATCAATAAGGATTATAGTGACAGTGCTGTTAGTATAACCGTTTCTTTCCATTTCTCTCTCAAATCGACTGACTTTATCTAAACTGATTTCGGTATTGCCAGCTCCAATAAACCCGATATCAAATCTAATGCCAGCACCAGGTTTTAATAATGCCGTAGCGTCAGATTCTCTTTTATCCAGTCTTTCAGAAAGCCAGAAAACATTAGAGTTTCTAGGGTTATCTCTATTTATATAGTCAAACCCTAATATTGTTAAAGCCGATCCAAGTACAAATTTTTCAAATAGTTTCCCATACATGGATTTCTCAGATCCTCTGATTGTTAATGTTTGTGCGCCTAATGCCAACATACACCTGAGAAGATCAGGCCATTGCATAAGGTAGTTGATACCATCGTTAGTGACATTCACATCGAGGGGTCCATATATGTCATTGATATCGTTGTATATTTCCGATAAGTTTTTGTCTAAAGATGTGATGTAGTTTTTGAATTGAGCTTTCTCTCTGATTACATTCTGAACGCTTTTGCCTGTCAATCCTAAGAACCATAGTAAGTATCGTTTTTTCTCTGGACTAAGTTTACCGTTTATTTCTGAAGCGATTATGTCAGATATGTTTTCATGCAGATTATTATATGAATTTAATGCTCTAAGGTAAGTTACAAACAATGATGAATTCATAAGCAGAATTCTCCTTTGAGTCAATCCTTCGGTAAGATTCCGAATATTATCTCCACATAATACGGATAGAACGACATTAGAGATAATTTCTTTTCCTAATCGATCAATAAGATCAGTACCGCTATAATTGACTAAATTAAGACTATCGGCCGGTATGAGACTGCTTATGGTTGTCATCTTTATAAAATTAAAAAATTGAGTTATAGTTTGTGTCGATATTGATCCAGTTGATCTTCAAGTCATCTTCAAAAATATTGCTGTTATTTAAGAAGAATTTCTTAATGAGATTTACGTATTTATGCTCTTTTTCAAAAGTAACAAAACGGCGGTGTAATTTAATGGCGGCTTTTGCTGTTGTTCCTGTTCCTCCAAATGGATCTAATATCACATCATTTTTAAACGAATAATAAGATATAACTTTTTCTGCAAGTTCTGCCGGGAATATAGCGGGGTGTTCTTTACAATGAGCAGGAGTTATTTTCCAGATATTGGTTACTTCATATCCATCTTCGATTTTAGACTCATCTACAGCTTTTCTATCGGGGTGTTTTCTTATGAGCCAATCAATGAGTCTTTCTGATTTCTTTCTGTAAACTAAAATATATTCAGTTACAGGAACAGGTTTATATTGTAAAGGATTTCTGTCTGCCGCAAACCTTCGTCCTCTTCCAGTCGCCCATCCTGCACCTTCGGGTTTGACCCAAATTATGTCATCAATGAAATCAAAGCCTTCTTCAATGAAAATCTTATGAAAATCAAAAGGTACAGCGATTCTTCTTGATGCCTCATTTCTACTGGCCCTTCTTATCAAAACAGGTGAAATATTCAATACAAAAAACCGACCTTCATTAAGAACTCTTCCACATTCATGAATGACACGTCTCATTTTCAAGAGATATTCTTCGTAAGAAAGATATTCAGTATATTCGGGTTTCGCATTGTAATATGGTGGTGACGTAAATATTAAATCTACGCTCTCTGACGGCAATTCTTTAAGAAGCTCTTCGCAATCTCCTTCTCCGACAGTGTTCCTTAATATAGAAATTTTTGGAGTTTTTCCTGAATTCTTTTTACGTTTCAGACTAACGTCAGTTCTACCTAAGAGTCTGTTTTCGAGCAGATCTTTAGGTGTGGTTTTTGCTGAATTAATAAATGTAGTGATCGCGTCGATAACTATTTCACCGATGGCAGTACCATCTTTGGATTTTAATGGTACGCGCCATATATTGAATCTATCATCTATTTCTGGTAATCCAAATGATACGACTTTTTCTAATTCCAATTGCCGTAGATGATCAAGACTTATTTCTTTTGCTTCTTTTGCGGAAGTTACTCTATATAATGATTTTGTTGATTCTTTTGTTTTTCTGCCCATATATTAATAGCTTAGGGGAGAGTTTGAATTACAAAGCTACGAAAAATACATGAATCCACAGTGAAAAATAATCTTTTTATATATCATTTTCCGTCACTTCCCGTTTATCCAGGGGAAGAATCGGTTGATGACCGCGATTACCGGTGGCATTAACGCGAGGGTTATGATCAGATTAACAAATGGGGAGAGTAGGATTATCTCGGCGCATACTGCGAGGATAATGTAATGGGTGCCGAGTACGACGATTGAATTACGCCCGATATAGTTCAGCGGTTTGATGTGGGATATAAAGATGGAAGTTATAAGAAGGAAGATGCATCCGGCGGCAGCAGCGGGGTAAAAAAAGAGCGGGTGAGGTGTTATTCCACGGTGAAGTGCCATTCCGGGCATGGAGCAGATTGCCCAGATTGCGGCCGTGATCAGAAGCAGGATTAAAGCCGGTTTAGATTTGCCGTTTATCCGGTCGATTGTTGCGGTTCGGTTACGTGAGATTATATTTCCGAGCCATATCCATATCATGCTTATTGCCGCCGACGCGAAATTGAGGTCGATCCACAGTCGAGCGGCAGTTGAATCGCTCTGTGTTGTTTCATGGTTTATTATCAGCCCGATACATGTGATAAACAGTATTATCGCGGTTTGCCACAGCAGATTAACCTTTCTGAGGATGAACGTGTCGAGTAATGCGTATGCCGTGATGGCTATGAATAGACTCCGAAGGAACCAGAGCGGCCCGTTGGCCGGGGTTATGATCGTGTGGTAAAGCGAAATCGCGTTCAGTTTGCCTGATAGGATACGGGGGAGCATCGCCACTGCAATAAATAATCCGAGAAAGAAAATAAACGGAATTATAAGCCTGATTCCCTTTCTTAATATGAAACGAGGGATTTTGTCGGATTCAACGCGCTTGAACAGGAGTCCGGATACAAAGAAGAACGCAACAACCTCAATCTGGTCAAGCATCCGGTAAACAGGCGACGATGCCGGGTCGACGATAGCGGCATGATCGGCGATTACGAGAAGCATGCAGAACCCTTTTATCAGGTCAAGGTAGTGGGTGCGGTTTTCGGTCGGTTTCATAAAATAACAGGTTCGCCGATATCCGGTGTCAGTATCGCGCAGTCGGGTTGTTCACTTTTAAGTCGTTTTGCATTTTCAAGTGGCTCGGTCCAGGGGTGGCTTGCGAGAGCAAACCGGCTGTGGTGGACCGTAAATGCTTTCTTTGGCTTCAGATCGGTGATTACATGTTCAAGTTGATATGGGAGAGTGTGTATATCGGGCCAATTTTCGGAGTATTGACCGTTCTCAATAATGGCAAGGTCTATATCGGTAAATCGCCGGGCAATCTCGGAGAAGTGGGTTCCGTAACCTGTGTCGCCGCTTATGAATATATTGGTATCGCCGGTAGTGATCATATAGGATGCCCATAAAGACTGATTCCGTTTCAGGCCGCGTCCTGAAAAATGCCGCGCCGGCGTACATGTGACTTCGGTATCGTTCCATAGTTTGCTCGACTGCCACCAGTCGAGTTCGATGATCTGATCATTTTCAAATCCCCACTTTTCGAAATGTTGTCCTACTCCAAGCGGACACACTATCCTTATAATCCGGTGATGGAGTTTTTTGATTGTCAGATAGTCGAGGTGATCCCAATGATCGTGAGTTATGAGTAGGCAGTCGACTACCGGGATGTCGTCGGGTGTAAACTCCCGGGTATACCGAAAAGGTGGGTTAAGGGAGTGTAAAGGCGCTCCGCTGACGATAGCGGGATCAACGAGGATAGTGCGTCCTCCGGCAATTATAAACAGGCATGAATGGCCGAGCCATACGACCTGGTTCTTAGTATGGTCAAGTTTGCGAAGGTCGGTCTCGCGAACTTGAATCGGTTCTGACGGACGAAGATCGGCAGGCTTCTTGCTGAGCAGATACCGGAGCATCACAGAAGTTGCGTTCTTAGCAATAAGCGGTGTCGGTTCAAGGTTGCGAAACATCCCGTTGCGGTAGTTGGGCGATTGTTCAGCACGCTCTTTGCGCATACCTTTTGGAAGTGATCCGAAGCGAGGGAGAAAGAGTAAACAGGTTAATGCCGCACCCATCAGCGCGATGACTGTGATTATTATCAGAATAATACTTTCCGTTGATAAGTTATGCATAACGGCAGATGGTTCGGAATTGGTTCAGACATAATCACTTATTGAATATAAGTTAAAATATGCCTCATTATTAAAATGGTATAAGTATAATTAGTATCTTTGCAATACTAACGAACTGATACAGATGAATATTTCTTTTATTATCGAAAAAAAACGTTTGCTTCTGATCCTTTTGCCACTTCTATTGCTTTTTCAGTCATGCAACAACGATCTGTTTATCGATCGTGACTTTATGGAAGTTTCGGTAAGTGAAACATTACTTGCTTATAATGGAGGAAGATCGGTTGTTACTTTCAAGTCTCCGAATGATAATGATTTGCCGTATATTTCTGTAGGCCGCGAGTCGCCCTCGACCGGTACCTATGAAATGTATAAAAATATGAGCAGTGAGGATGGTAAATATGTTTTCGGGGATGGTTTCTTTTATCTGACTGCCGATTATGACAGGCATAGCGGCGAAGTGTCGATAGATCTGCATTATAACGCCTACACCGACACGCTCAACGTTTATATATCGCGTTATATATCCTCGCTATCGGTTTCACAGTCAGCTAAGATAAGGGTAGAGCCGTCGGCAGTTCCTTCGGAAATTACCAATATAAGTTATATTGACAACGCTACTCCGATAAGTGGACTAAGTAAAACCGAAACGGTTAATATTCAGATGGTAAATATTCTTGATCAACCGGTTGAATATTATCCGTTTAAGGAATATGTTGCATTAGCCAAAGGTTATTTCAAACCGGAATATCTTTATGAGATGGATATTTTCGGGGAGCATTACCCTACTGTTCCGGTGGTTATCGACAATAACAGCCTCGGGGTAAAGATTGATTCGGAGCTTCCATATTCGTTAGATCCAAATGTTATTCCGGGAGTGGGCCTTCCTGTCGAGGAGCCATCGGCGCTCATGGTTCCGGCGCGATGTCTCTGTGAGATAAAATTGACTGTGCGTTTCTCGACATACGGTTTTCCATATTTCGCGAATTATGTGAATAGTGAACTAAAGGAGGTTGACAGGTTAGGATTCGGGAAATTTTTTCTCGAGATGCCTGAGCGATATATGTTAAGCGTTAAAAACTATGATCTTGAGACGGGAGAAGAGTTATGAGAAAGATAGGATCCGTTATTTTGTTGCTATTGTTTTTTCTTGCAGTCAATGCTGAAGAAAAAAAATCGGAGATCACAGGCCAGACTATTGGATTTGAACTGCGTCCGTCGTATATAGCACCAACCAATAGTTTTGTAAGAGGTGTTGACGGTCATCGCGATATGACGACTGCAGTTGCTCCTCATCTGCGTTACTCGTTCAGTTTCGCTCCATCTACCCGTTATGGTTCATTATACCCAGGTGTTTATCAGGGAATAGGCATCAGTTATACGGCAATTTTACCAAAACCGGAATTAGGACATCCGGTCACGCTGTATCTTTTTCAGGGTTCAAGGATCGCATCATTTTCACCGCGACTGTCGCTCGACTATGAATTGAATTTCGGCGTGTCGGCAGGATGGAAGAAGTATGACAAGGAGAGTATGTCGGAGAATACTGCACTTGGATCCACAGTCAACGCTTACCTGAACGCGGGAGTGATGCTTACTTATAAAGTGTCGCAACAATGGAAAGTATATGCCGGTATTGAAGGTACTCACTTCTCTGACGGAAACTCGAAACTGCCTAATCCGGGAGTTAATTTTTTGGGTGGTAGGATCGGAATCGCGTACACGTTAGGTGAAGCCTCTGATATGCTGTCAACGGTTACTGATTTCAGTTTTGAGCCGGGACTCGGTTACGATATCCTTGTTTACGGGGCGCCTCGTCAAAGAGTTCTTTACGATAGCGACGGCACTCCGGAGCTTGTTAACGCTACGTTCGGAGTAGGCGGCGTGACGTTTGCACCGATGTATGCTTTCAATCCTTATTTCCGTGCCGGTGCATCGGCCGATTTTCAGTATGATACGAGCGTCAGTCTGCGCCGTAATCTTGTTCCGGGTGCATCGGCCGATCAGCCGCTGTTTTTCCGCCAGCCGTTCAGTGAGCGTTTCTCAGCCGGCTTGTCACTTCATGCCGAACTGACAATGCCGATTTTCAGCATTAATTTAGGTGTCGGACGTAATATAATCGCCGGAAGTCCCGATACAAAGATTTTTTATCAGACTTTGGCGTTGAAGACTTATCTGTTTCGCAATGCGTTCTTAAACATAGGCTATCAGTTACGCAATTTCCATCAGCCGAACAATCTGATGCTTGGTGTGGGATATAGTTTCGGCGCGGGAAGATAAGAAAGTTTGCATGTTTTTCCATAGTAGTAAAATTTGTAAGTTTCTGATAATTTTGTTATGTTTGCATAAAAATTAAAACCATATAATAAAATCAGAAGAAAAATCGCATTTTAACCATGGAAAAGCGTATAATTGAATGTGTTCCTAACTTCAGTGAGGGACGCGACAAACAAGTTATAAAAGAGATAACCGATGCAATCGAGAAGGCCGGTGGTGTTAAACTTCTTGATGTTGACCCCGGTGAAGCGACCAATCGTACTGTAGTTACATTTGTGGGTGAACCCGAAGCTGTTCTCGAAGCTGCATTCCAGGGTGTCAAGAAGGCTGCCGAGGTGATCGATATGCGTAAGCATCATGGTGCGCATCCCCGTATGGGTGCTACCGACGTGCTTCCCCTTATTCCTATTTCGGGTATTACTCTTGAAGAATGTGCCGAACTCGCGCGTCAGCTTGCGAAACGTATCTCCGATGAACTTGAAGTGCCGACCTACTGCTATGAAGCAGCAGCATTTACTCCCGAGCGACGTAATCTCGCCGTTTGCCGTCAAGGAGAATATGAAGCACTTCCCGAAAAAATGAATCATGAGGGTAAAGGTCCCGATTTTGGTGACCGTCCGTTTGATGAAAAGGCCGCGCGTACCGGTGCAACAGCAGTCGGAGCGCGCGATTTTCTTATAGCGGTGAACTTCAATCTCAATACAACATCGACCCGACGTGCCAACGCTATTGCGTTCGATGTACGTGAAAAAGGTCGTCCACAGCGTGAAGGTGGCAAACCTAACGGTAAGCCGATGAAAGATGCCGATGGAAAAACAATAATGATCCCCGGTACCCTTAAAGGAACAAAAGCTATCGGTTGGTTTATCGATGAATATGGTATCGCTCAAGTGTCTATGAACATCACCGATATCAACAAGACTCCGCTTCATGTTGCTTTCGACGAAGTGTGCCGTGCGGCAGCTGCCCGCGGTATCCGTGTTACCGGAACCGAGATCGTGGGTCTTGTTCCTAAACGGACTCTTATCGAGGCAGGCCGTTACTTCCTTCATAAACAGCAGCGTTCAACAGGTATTTCCGACAGCGAGATCATCCGCATGGCAATCAAGTCGATGGGTCTTGATGAACTCGCTCCATTCAAGCCAGAGGAGAAAGTAGTTGAGTACATGATCGCTCCTGCGGCAGCCGGCAATCTGACCGGTATGACATGCAAGGCTTTTGCCGAAGAGACAGCATCGGAATCTCCCGCTCCAGGAGGAGGCTCGATTTCAGCATATATGGGTGCGCTTGCAGCCGCTCTCGGTACAATGGTAGCCAACCTCTCGGCTCATAAAGCAGGATGGGACGAGCGTTGGGAAGAATTTTCTAATTATGCCGACGGCGGTCAGATTCTTATGAACCGTCTGATTGGTCTTGTAGATGAAGACACAGAAGCGTTTAACCGTATCATGGCTGCAATACAGATGCCAAAATCCACTCCGGAGGAAAAAGCCGCACGTGAAGAGGCTCTCGAGGCTGCCACGCTTTACGCAACACAGATTCCGTTGCAAACAATGGAAGCAGCTTTCGATTCATTCGCTCTTCTTGAAGCAATGGCTGAAAACGGTAATCCCGCATCAGTCAGTGATGCCGGTGTTGGCGCACTCGCTGCACGCTCGGCCGTTCTTGGCGCCGATCTTAATGTGAGAATCAATGCTGCCGGACTTAAAGACCGTGAGGCTGCCGACAAGCTCGTGGCACGCGCTGCCGAAATCGCAGCCAAAGCGGTAGAGGCCGAACGTCATATTCTTGAAATTGTAAATTCAAAAATCAAATAATGACAACCGAGGAATTTAAAATAGAAGTAGCTGCCGGTATTCCCGACACACTTCCTCCAGCACCGGTGTATGACACCACCGTTAATCACGCTCCTAAACGTAAAGCAATTCTTACAGAGAAGGAACGCCGTCTGGCTCTTAAAAACGCACTCCGTTACTTCCCTGAGCATCTTCACGCGCAGCTCGCTCCTGAATTTGCAAAAGAACTCCACGATTACGGCCGTATCTACATGTACCGTTATCGTCCGTCATACGCAATGAAGGCCCGTCCGATAGATGAATATCCGGCACGCTCACGTCAGGCAGCAGCCATCATGATGATGATTCAGAACAATCTTGATCCGAGAGTTGCTCAGCATCCCCATGAACTTATCACTTATGGAGGAAACGGTGCTGTTTTCCAGAACTGGGCGCAGTATCGCCTTGCCATGAAATATCTGTCGGAGATGACCGATAATCAGACTCTGGTAATGTATTCAGGTCATCCGCTCGGTCTGTTCCCGTCACATCCCGATGCTCCTCGTGTGATTGTCACCAACGGTATGGTGATTCCAAACTATTCTAAACCTGACGATTGGGAACGCTTCAATGCTCTCGGAGTATCTCAGTATGGTCAGATGACCGCCGGATCCTATATGTATATCGGTCCGCAGGGAATCGTTCACGGAACAACGATCACTGTTCTTAATGCCGGTCGTAAACGTCTGAAAGCCGGTGAGAACGATCTTGGCGGCATGCTCTTCGTTTCGGCAGGTCTTGGCGGTATGTCGGGCGCACAGCCAAAGGCCGGTAACATTGCCGGAGTAGTAAGTATAATCGCTGAAGTCAATCCGAAAGCGGTTGAAACCCGTCATAGCCAGGGTTGGGTAGATGAAGTATATACATCGCTTGATGAACTTATGGATCGCGTTAAAGAGGCGCGTAGCCGTCGCGAGGCTGTGTCACTTGCCTATCAGGGTAATGTCGTTGACCTTTGGGAGCGTCTTGCCGATGATGGCGTGACTGTAGATCTCGGTTCCGATCAGACTTCACTCCACAATCCGTGGGCCGGAGGATATTATCCTGCAGGAATCTCATTTGAGGAAGCCAAAGTTATGATGGCAGAGAATCCCGAAGAATTCCGTAAAAAGGTTCAGGAATCGCTTCGCCGTCAGGTGGCAGCTGTCAACCGTCTGACCGATCGCGGAATGTATTTCTTCGATTATGGTAACGCATTCCTTCTTGAATCGTCGCGTGCAGGTGCCGATATCATGAATGAAGACGGAGGATTCCGTTATCCTTCTTATGTTCAGGATATTATGGGTCCGAGTTTCTTCGATTACGGCTTCGGCCCATTCCGTTGGGTATGTACTTCAGGCGATCCGGCCGATCTTGCCAAATCGGATGAAATCGCAGCCCGTGTTCTGGAGGAGATCCTTGCGGACGCTCCCGAGGAAATTCATGGTCAGTTACGCGATAATATCCACTGGATCAAGGAAGCCGGCAGAAATAAGCTCGTTGTCGGTTCCCAGGCTCGAATTCTATATGCCGATTCGGAAGGACGAACCAAGATCGCCCGTGCGTTTAACGATGCGATCGCGGCAGGAGAAATTTCTGCTCCTATCGTTCTCGGACGTGACCATCATGACGTTTCAGGTACCGATTCTCCCTATCGTGAGACCTCCAATATATACGACGGTTCACAGTTTACCGCTGATATGGCTGTCCACAATGTTATCGGCGACTCGTTCCGCGGCGCCACATGGGTATCGATCCACAATGGTGGAGGTGTAGGCTGGGGCGAAGTTATCAACGGCGGCTTCGGCATGGTTATCGACGGTTCGGAAGATTCACGTCGTCATATTGACGAGATGCTTCTGTGGGATGTCAATAACGGTATCGCACGCCGCAGCTGGGCAAGAAACAAGGGCGCTATCTCGGCGATCAAACGCGAGATGGAGCGCACTCCCGGACTTAAAGTAACTCTTCCTGTCATCGCCGATGATGAATTGATAAATAAAGCAGTTGCAAACATTTAATAAATCAACATTATGATTCACTATATAAGTCCCGAGCGTCTTACAATCGAACGCGTTTCGGAAATTCTGGATAAAAAAATGAAATTGGAGCTGAGCGAGGAATCGATTCAGCGTATAAACCGTTGCCGTCAGTATCTCGATGACAAAATCAAAACTTGCGGTCGTCCATTATACGGTATCACAACCGGTTTCGGCTCTCTTTGCAAGATATCTATTGCCGAAGATGACCTTTCTACACTTCAGGAGAATCTTGTGAAGTCGCATGCATGTGGCTGTGGTGACCGTGTCGATCCCGAGATAGTTAAGCTGATGCTTCTTACAAAAGTGATGTCGCTATCGTTCGGTAATTCCGGTGTGCAGCTGTCGACAGTTCAGCGTCTGGTTGATTTCTTCAATAATGATATACTTCCGGTTGTTTACAGCCAGGGTTCTCTCGGTGCGTCGGGCGACCTTGCTCCGCTTGCCAACATGTGTCTGCCTCTTCTCGGTCTTGGAGAAGTATATTATAAAGGTGAGATCCGTAAGGCATCGGAAGTGCTTGCTGAAAAAGGTTGGGAACCGGTTAAACTTGTGTCCAAAGAAGGACTCGCGTTGCTTAACGGAACCCAGTTCATGTCGTCGCATGCGGTTTATGCCATTATCAAGGCACGCCGCCTCAGCAAACTTGCCGATAAGATCGGTTCAATGTCACTTGATGCTTTCGATGGACGTATCGAGCCGTTCGGCGATGAAGTGAATGCTGTTCGCCCTCATCCGGGACAGCTTGAGACAGCTCGTGCCGTACGCGCACATCTCGAAGGTAGCGAAATTATCGGTCAGCCGAAACAGCATGTGCAGGATCCCTATTCGTTCCGTTGCATGCCTCAGGTACACGGTGCGGTAAAGGATACGCTCGCTTATGTTGGTAATGTTATAGAGACAGAAATCAACAGCCCTACCGACAACCCCACAATCTTCCCTGAAGAGGATATTATCGTTTCTGCAGGTAACTTCCACGGTGAACCGATCGCGATTCCGATGGATTTCCTCGGAGTGGCAATGTCGGAACTCGGTAATATTTCGGAACGTCGTACCTATCGTTTGATTTCAGGAACACGCGGTTTGCCTTCGTTCCTTGTTGCAAAACCGGGTCTCAACAGCGGTTTCATGATTCCACAATATGCCGCCGCTTCGATTGTCAATCAGTCGAAAGGTCTGTGCTGGCCAACAAGCTGTGATTCTATCCCATCATCACAGGGTCAGGAAGACCATGTTTCAATGGGTAGCAACTCGGCTACTAAATTATGCAAGATCGTGGATAATACCGAGCGTATCCTTGCAATCGAGCTTTTCAATGCAGCTCAGGCACTCGAATTCCGTCGTCCGCTGAAATCATCTCCCGAACTTGAGGCATGGCATGCCGAATACCGTAAGGTGGTTCCGTTTATTGAGAACGATACCGTGATGTATTCGCTTATCGACGAGTCAATTAAGTTTATCCGTAATAATTATTGATCGGATGATTATCAAGAATATCGCTATCCTCGCCGGAATTACCGGCGGGGATACGCTTTTCCTTAGAGGGAAAGCAATGTCGGAACTCAGAACTGTGGAGAACGCATGGCTGCGAGTTGCTGATGGCCGTTTCCATAGTTTCGGATCGATGGATACTGTTCCCGATCAGGTGGAGGGCGAGGAAGTTGTTGATGCCCGTGGTGGTGTGCTGCTTCCATCGTTTTGCGATTCACACACGCATATAGTTTATGCCGGAAGTCGCGAACGCGAGTTTATCGACAAGATAAACGGACTGAGCTATGAAGAGATCGCCCGCAATGGAGGTGGAATCCTCAATTCGGCCGACAGACTGCACGATACATCGGAAGACGAGCTTTATCGACAGGCGATGGAGCGTGTACGTGAAGTAATGTCGATGGGTACCGGCTGCATTGAGATCAAGAGCGGTTACGGTCTTACGGTCGAGGATGAGCTTAAGATGCTGCGTGTGATCGCCCGTATTTCTGAATCGACTCCGATGAAAGTGAAGTCTACGTTCTTAGGCGCACATGCTGTAGGACGTGCATATACCGGACGTCAACGTGAGTATGTGGAAATGGTGTGTCGTGAAATGATTCCTGCGGTCGCAGCCGAAGGACTTGCAGAATTTGTGGATGTGTTCTGTGACACCGGTTTCTTTACAGTCGAAGATACCGACATGATTCTGACCACTGCTGCCAAATACGGTATGAAACCTAAGATTCATGCCAATGAGCTTGGAATATCGGGTGGTGTTCAGGTTGGAGTTGCCCACGGTGCATTGTCGGTTGATCATCTTGAAAGAATGGGTGACGAAGAGATCGCTATTCTTGCCGAAGCTCCTACCGTAGCCACAATGCTTCCGGGTGCGTCGTTCTTTCTCGGCATGCCGTATGGTAAGGCCCGAAAAGCTATCGATAGCGGTGCGATCGTTGCTCTTGCATCGGATTATAACCCAGGTTCATCGCCGTCGGGTAACATGCGCATGGTAGTCGCATTGGGTTGCATAAAGATGAAGATGACTCCTGCCGAATCAATAAATGCAGCAACGCTTAACGGAGCCTACGCTATGGGCGAGAGTGCCGGTTACGGTTCGATCGCTCCGGGTAAGGTAGCCAATTTCTTTATCACCAAACCGATGCCTTCGCTCGATTTCTTCCCGTATGCATACTGTACGCCGGTTATAGAGAGCGTTTATCTTCAGGGTAAAAAAATCTGACCGGTACGGATTGGTATCAGTTAAATGAATAATTGGACCGCTTAGTGAGATTTATCACCGAGCGGTCTTTTTATTTCCCTATGATTCAATATTTTCGGGAGATGTGACATTAATCAGATATTATCATTATCTTTGCGACCATAAGGTAAGTGTTTTATCCATTATATGTTATTATATGAATAAGAAATTCTTTAAAGGTTTTGTCCTTGCGGCAGCAGTAGGACTAATGATAACCATGAGCGTGATCTCAGCATCGGCGCGCCGGACTGTGGAATATCCGTGGATCAACTTTGCGACCGGGGCAACTCTCGATATTGTTAAGGTTGAGATGACCGACACTAATACGGTTTTGTCGATCAATGCCCACTACATACCTAAATATTGGATAAGGATCGTGAGTGACTCTTATCTGTTGGCCGACGGTAAGAAATATGCCATGACCGGAACTGAAGGAATAAAACCTGATACGGAGTTCTGGATGCCGGAAAGTGGCGAGGCCGATTTCAAGCTTATTTTCGAGCCGCTTCCTGAATCTACCGAAGAATTCGACTTTATTGAGGGTGACAATCCTCGAGCTTTCAGGGTAATGGGAGTGGAACTGAACGATGGGACAAAAACTGTCGCTTTCCCGAAAGGTTTTGTGGCTGACGTAAAGGATGGTGAGGTTCCGGCACCGCTTTTGAAAATAGGTGAGACAACGATCAATTATCACCTCGTGCCGTATCGTACCGATCTGGGTATAGAAATGACTGTGTATATCAACAATATTGCAGGTCAGCAGGATGAATTTGTTCTAAAGCCGGATGATAACGGCAATGTCAGCTTCTCGTTTGACCAATATGCAACAGCATGGATTTATACTGTTATCGGACTAAGAGGCGGAAGTAAAAATTCGGTTAAAATGACTGTTCAGCCGGGTGAAACGATAGACTGCTATATAGACACGCGTTTAACAGGCAGTTACGCTATGTCGCATCGAAAAGGTTTCTCCTACGATAATTATACGAGACTTGTTCATAACGGTATATATAGTGATCTTGACCGGATGATTGAAAAGCATCCAAAGGGGTATCGGTTGAATTTATATACTGGTGAGTTCGCCGATTATCACATGACCGGAGAGGAGTATAAAAACATGGTTAAATCGCGTTATAATGCATATGCCGATTCTATTAAAAATTCTGACGTTCCAGCGATGGTTAAAGAATATGAGATGATTGATCTTCAGAATGATGTGCTTGCTGCAATGTCAAGTTATAAGTATTTCCTTTCACATAATTACCGGAACGTTAAGGAAGACTGGAGATCGCCTGTTCCGGCAGATTCGATTCCCGGAGAGCTGACCGATAAGGATTATGCTGAAGCTGCAACATGGTTCGATATTTCTAATCCGAAATTGCTTCTTTGCGGGAATCATGTAGGGGGTACCGACTGGAATTCCTATGGAGTCAAGGGTGATCTGTCAAGATCGGTGAAGTTATATTCGGAAATGGTCGATAAAGCTAAGAATCAGAAACTTGAACAGGCCGATATCGACACTCTTAAGAGTTTGTCGGATCCGTTCTTTGCGGCTGCGTGCGATTCAATACAACAACGGTCGATACGCAAATATCAGAGTCTTGTTTCTTCAGGAGTATCTGTAACTCCTACACCCGAGGTTACCGACAGTATGGTGTTTGACTCGATAGTAGAACAATATAAAGGTAAGGTTGTGGTTGTTGACCTGTGGAATACGTGGTGCGGACCTTGTCGCGCGGCTCTCAAGTATAATGAACCACTTAAATCCGGTGAATTGAATAACGATGATATCGTATGGATTTACATTGCAGACGAATCATCTGATCCGGTCAAGTATCTTGAACTCATACAGGAAATCAAGGGTATCCACTATAAGGTTAACGAAGATCAAATGGATGCGATACGGACCAGATTCAATGTAGACGGTATTCCGTTCTATATTCTCGTTGACCGCGACGGCAATGCCGAAGGACGACCCGATCTCCGCGAAACCAACAGTTATCTGAATGTTATAAAATCAAAGCTTTAACAGATTGTACTGTTGAAAATAAAAGAGACCGAGCCTGCTGACGGGTTCGGTCTCTTTTTTGATTTGGAAAGATTATTAGAGAACTTTCTTGTAGAGAGCTACAATGTCGTCCATAGTCACTTCACGCGGGTTGCCCGGAGTACATACGTCGGCATAAGCCTGTTCAGCAAGAGCGGGAATATCCTTTTCAGTGATTCCGAGTTCGCTGAGGTGCTGCGGTATACCAACTTTGATTGCGAGATCACGAACAGCATCACAAGCGGCCTGAGCTGCCTGATCGTCGGTCATGCCGGTTGTGTCAACGCCCATAGCACGTGCGATCTCACCATATTTCTTGATGCAGCATGGCATGTTGAATTCCATGATGGTAGGGAGAAGGAGTGCGTTGGCAACGCCGTGGGGAACATCAAAGAGCGAACCCATAGGATGAGCCATTCCGTGAACAAGACCGAGACCTACGTTAGAGAAAGCCATACCGGCGATGTACTGTGCTACAGCCATTCCGTTACGTCCTTCGGGATTGGTGGGCTCAAAAACAGCAACGGGGAGGTAGCGCTTGATCATTCTGATTGCCTCTATCTCGAACATGTCGCTCATTTCCCATGCAGCTTTTGTGATGTAACCTTCGATAGCGTGAGTGAGGGCGTCCATACCTGTAGCTGCAGTGAGACTCTTAGGCAGTGAGTACATCAGTTCAGCGTCGATGATGGCAACGGCAGGAATGTCGTTAGGATCCACGCACACCATCTTCTTCTGTTTATCCTCGTCGATGATCACGTAGTTGATGGTGGTTTCAGCAGCAGTTCCTGCAGTGGTCGGAAGTGCAATGATGGGTACACTCTTGTTTGTTGTGGGAGCGCATCCTTCAAGCGAAACAATATCGGCGAAATCGGGGTTATTGGCAACGATTCCGATACCTTTGGCGGTGTCGATAGATGAACCTCCGCCGATCGCAACGATAACGTCGGCACCTGATTTCTCAAATGCTGCGATACCGTTCTTCACGTTTGTCACAGTAGGATTTGGCTTAACGTCGCTGTAGATTTCGTAAGGGATGCCGGCTTCGTCGAGAACGTCGGTAACCTGTTTTGCCACGCCGAACTTAATGAGTCCGGCATCGGTTACAACAAGCGCTTTGTTTTTGTTGAGACGGCGGATCGCTCCGGGAAGTTCTTTTCTTGCTCCGGGACCGAAGTAGGAAACTTCGTTGAGAATAAAACGATTGACCATGTTTTCTTTATACTTTATTTGGGTAATTTGAATACATCGGAAATCTCTTTCATCTGACTCTGTGTCATACCATCGGGTGTGAATCCCATTGATTTGGCATCGCGATAGATGATTGCACTCTTAGTGAGTGTATCGATCATGTCGAATGCTTCCATCACATCATCGGCAACAGCGAATACTCCGTGTTTTTCCCACATCACAACGTCGTAGTTGTCATCGATAGCCTTGATAGTTTCTTCGGCGAGTTCGGTTGATGACGGGAGCATATAGGGAACGATTCCGAGACCACGGGGGCAGAATGCCTTTGTTTCGGGAATCATGCTCCAGAGGATGTTAGTGAGAACATCTTTCTTGAGAAACTCGGGGTTATGGCTCATTGCAACGAGTTCAATAGGGTGGGTGTGAACCGATGCTTTATATGTGGAACCTTTTCCGATAAGGTAGTTGTGTACGCTAAGGTGCGACGGGAGTTCCGACGTAGGTTTCACGGGATTATCGGCTATTATCTCATAGTGAGCGCAGTCATCGAGAATACGGATGACTGATCCGTTGTCCATAGGCCAGCGGGCGAGGTCGCGCATGCGGCGGTTGGTTCCTTTGCAGTAGAAATATTTGCCTTTAAGGTTGGGAAGCGTCATGCCGATTGCAACAGGTTCGGAGATTGCGGGCATAGCTCGGATCTCATCATCGATTGCGTCGGTTATGTTGATGGTAATGTTACCACCGTTACGTTCGGCCCAACCTTTTTGCCAAAGGTAACCAGCAACTTCGGCCACATCGCCGATCTGGCGCTGGAGAGCAGGACGGTTTTCAAGAATAGATGCCATATTGGTAAGATTATAAGATTATAATAACTGTGGAAGAAATGTTGATACAATTAGTACGATAAGGCCTATCAGCAGCACGATGTGGGTCGGGCGCGTAGTGCCTTTCCATTCGTTGAGTACGATACCCCAGACGTTGGAGAATGTTACGTTGAGGGCCATCAGAATACACCATGAGAATGTGAGCAGAGTGGGAGAGTCAACAAGGAATCCTTTTCCGAGGCTGAGCCCGAAGAACTGACTGTACCAGAGGAGTCCGGCAAGAGCGCAGAAACAGATATTGTTGGCGTAAAGTGATGTTTTGCCATAGTCGGCGAATGTGTGGTTATGTGCATTCTGCCACAGACAGTAGATAGCATTGGTGACGAATCCACCGAGTGTGACGAGCATAGTAGCCGGCAAAGTGGCGAACATAGGATCGGAATCCTCGAAACAGATAGCTGATCCAAATTCGAGTCCAACTGCAAAACATCCGCTCATGACTCCGGCGAGGAGTGCGATGGCGATACCTTTTGGGAAATTGAAGTCTTTTACGGCTTCTTTCTTCTGCTCTTCGCTCATAGTGGCAGCCTTCATCGCACCGGCATAACCGATAATGGCGATTCCGACGAGAGTTACAACCACACCGATTATAACGGCTGCAGTAAGCTGAGCGAGATAGTTGCCTTCAGGGAAGAAGATGTTGAGCATGACCGGACCGAGAATGGTTCCGAGACCGGCGCATGTTCCGAGAGCGATACTCTGTCCGAGCGCTACTCCGAGGTAACGCATCGACAGACCGAAAGTGAGACCTCCCACACCCCACAGGGCGCCGAAAAGAACGGTCATTCCTATACGGAAGGAGTTGGTGTCGTTGAACAGTTCACAAAGCGAGTGGCCTTGCGGTACGGCGAGCATGGCTCCGAGGAACGGGAATACAAGCCATGCCAAGATGACCTGAATGAGCCAGAAGCTTTCCCAGCTCCAGTCACGAACCTTTTTGATGGGAACGTATGAACTGGACTGACAGAAAGCTCCTACGGCGATGATCAGTAGTCCTACAAGGATTTCCATATCAACGTTTTGAAGTTACGTTACGTTCGTAATTCTCAACCTCAGTGATATAGCTTTCACCTACAGGCACGTTGTTGCGGAGACAGAACATGTCGTAAACGGCGTTCCAGGGGAGGTTCTTGCACTCTTCGAGGAGGGCGAGACGCTGGAATTTCTTATCATCGAGTTCGTACTTGCGGAGAGTTTCAGTGGGTTCGAGGAGGGCGCGGAGCATACATTTCTGAGCGGCGCGTGAACCGATTACATAAGCACCGATTCGGTTGAGTGTTCCATCGAAGTAGTCGAGACCGTAGTGAACGCGGTTGAGTGCGCCGGCGCGTACTATTTCGCTGAAGAG